>DATKEJ010000144.1:0-12891 GCA_035512315.1 Rhodothermales bacterium
GGCAACCGTGCGCAGGCTGTCTGAGACGTCGATCTGCTCCGTCAGCCGCTCATTGGCTGCCTCAGCAACCAGGCGCAGGTCCTCGGATTGCCGGCGGAGTGTGTTTGAGACGTCAATCTGCATCGTGAGCTCAGCGTTCGCTGCCTCCTCTTCCTGCCGGAGGGAGTCGGTGACGGCGAACTGCTCAGCGAGCTGGATATTGGCGGCTTCGGTCTGGATCCTGAGGGAATCAGACACGGCCACCTGTTCTGCGAGCTGCGTATTTAGCTGCTCCTGGATCATTTGCTCCTGCTCGGCCTGTACGGCGCGCTGCCTCTGGATAAAGAACAATCCGAGCAAAACGACGGCGATGAACATGGCGGCAACCAGTCCCATTACCGCCGGAGGAACACGTCGGATCCAGTGCTCGGGCCACTGATCACTCACCCATTTCCGATCAAAGACGTGTGCGTAAATTTGATTTCGAACGACAAGGGATCCGTTTTCGCGGCCCACGATACCCGATAGCTTCAGGTGGGCGATCGTGGGGGAGCTCTTGTCATCGCCGACCGTACGTCCCGATATGATCCTTTGATAAGCCGAAAGAACGGCGTTTGGATCTTCGGCGCGTCGCACCAGCATATCCTGTACGAATCGCAGGTTGCTGTCTTCCTCGCTCTTCTGACCGAAAAAGGTCGCCGCGACGATGCTGTCGAGCTCCGACTTGGTGAGCGCCTTCGTCCCAGCCGCGGCAACAGTGGCGCAGAGTCGCTGCGTCAAGTACGGGTGCCCGCCGGTCCACGAGAGAATCCAGCCAAGAACCATCCTCGCGTCCTGATACGGAAGCTCGAACCCATTGGCCAGCGGCATCGCCTCGTCGATCGTGAAGTAGTCGACGTCAACCTGATGACCGATGTTGAACGGCGTCCGCTGCGAGTCGCTGATGAGATCGTTCGGGGACGCAACACCGATCAGGACAAACGTAAGACGATTAAACACATTAACTTGCGACCTTGCATTGTAGACGTACCGAATGGCCGCGAAGAAGTCGTCGGTGAACGCGAGGCTCAGCGTGGAGTCGATCTCGTCGATAAAAATGACGACGTTATCCTCGACTTCCGTTTCGAGAACGTGCTGGAAGAACTGTGTGAGGCGCTGGGTCATCCCGAGGTGCTCGTGCCGTTCCCACCACTCGAACGCATCGGTGTCGAGGTCAAGGGCATCCTCGATGCGGGTCAGGAGGCCGAGATACCAGGCGTTGGGGGAAACCTGAACGCCCAGTTGGCTCAGGTCGATGATTACGGATCGAGTACCCTCTTCCGACAGTCGTTCGGCTGTACGGACCATCAGGCTCGACTTGCCCATCTGCCGCGCCGTGAGAACGAAACCGAAGGCGCCTTGGCGACACAACGTGATGAGCTGGTCATCGACCTTGCGCTCGATGTACTGTCCGCCTCCCGCCTGGACTGTTCCGCCGATCGTGAAGAAGGTGTTCTTAGACATCGAGATGGTCCTGGAAGTAGTCCCTGTACAAGGCACACCGTGGCACGACCTCGTTTCCCTCACGCTTCACGAGTCCTGCGCCGCGCAGACGCCAGAATATGCCCTCGTCGGCGCATCTCCCTTGACGGATCACCTGCCTGAAGCCGTCAATCAGGTCGTCGTGGCCATGGAGTCGGAAAAGGTGATACCGGAGGTGGTCTCCGAACGGACCGTGTTCCTGTGCTGCGGTTCTGAAAAGCTCGTGCGACTCAAGACGACCGCCAGCCACCAGAAAGAGCGCCTTACGCACGAGATACGGATGACCGGCGAGTAGCTCATTAAGCGTACCGAGTTCCGCCTTGTCAAACGGCGATCCGTGCTGGCCGTTGAGCATCGCTACCTGTTCGCGAGTGAAGTCCTGCAATGCGATCACCTCACCGACGTTGAACGGTGACTGGTTCAAGTTTTCGATAAGCTGATAAGGCTCGGTCGAGGTGACGAGGGCCAGATCGAGGTTCTTCCAATCGGACTTGATTGCCCGGTCGTTGTGCCACGATCGGAGCATCGAAAAGAAATCCGAGCGGAAATCGGTGTCGAAGACACGTTCGACCTCATCCATTGCAAGGAAGATCGGTTGGTCTACCTGCTTGAGGATATGACGGCCGACGTATCGGGTACAGCGCTGGCTGTTTCCCAACGGGCGGCGCCAGTATTCGTCGACTGCGTCCTCGAGGTCCAACTCATCGGTCAACCAGGTGCAGAACTGTTTGAAGAAGGTGTCAGCGTCGCCCAGAGCAGATGCATCGAACAACTGGAAATCGAGGAAAACAACCTGCTTGCCGGCCTGTGCTGCGGCAGCCATGGTTCGCATGAGAAGTGAGCTCTTGCCCATCTGACGCGGACCCTTGATCGTGAGCGTCACCCCCTGTCTGGTCGCAGCGGAGAGGGCGACGGCATCGGCCGGCCGCGAAACATAGAGATGCGACTCCGGATCCATCGTGCCTTCCGGCATCTCGAGCTGGACAGGCTGAGCGGATGCGACAGGAACCGGGATTGACCCTGCCTCACCGGACGGGCTCGCGTACACTCCGTCCCCCGGAGACGACTCGAGAGATCCTTTACTGATTGCCTGTGCCAGCGTGGAGACCAGGGATTCGGTTTCCACCTCTCCGTTCCAGGATGCCCAGTTCAGTTCGTCCAGATAGTGACTGAGCGGATACGTAAAAGGCTTTGAATAATTTACCCTGACCGGAAGGATTCTTGGCCGCCCTTCACCGGATGCCGCGAAACGATTTGCCATCTCGATTTCTCCCACGACCATCTCGCTGTGAACCGAGTCGGCCGACAGTAGAACGATCATGTAGTCGGCGCGTGCTATCTCGGTTTCGAGTTGTTCGATCCATTTGGAGCCAACTAGAATCATCTTATCGAGGAAGACGTCGTGCGAATCTCCCAGGCTCGAGGATATCTCGTGCGCGAGTTGCTCATCGGCTGGAGTACCTCGTTTATAGCTGACGAACACGCGCGAACGCTTCGTCTGCGCCGAGAGCTGCCGGCCGATTCCCGAAATCTGCGTATCGGTGTCTCTCAACTGTCTGCGAGCTCGATAGAGATCCGCAAAGACGGCGGCCGCCGAGTCGTAACGTTTCGTCAAGTCCCTCTCGAGGCACTTTGCCACAATGCGTTCCATTGCTTCCGGAACGCCTGGGTGGGACTCTGAAAGCGGTGTTCGATCACCGTTGATAATGGCATACCCGACGGCCTGCGGATATGCCCCGACAAAAGGCCTTGATCCTGACAGCATTTCATGGATCACACATCCGAGTGCCCAGATATCGGCCTGATGGTCAGACTCCTCCCCCTGAAGTTGCTCGGGGCTCATGTAAGCCATCGTACCGACGGTCGTGCCGGACTCCGTCAGGCTCATATCGCCCATTTTGGCGACGCCGAAATCGACGAGTTTGACAACACCCTCGGTCGTGATCATGACGTTGGCAGGCTTGATGTCCCTGTGCACGATGCCTCCCGCATGCGCCTTCGAAAGGCCTTCGGCCATCTGGACGGCGTAGTCCAAGGCCTCCTCGAGTTGAAGCGGTCCTCGTGCCAGCTTAGACTTCAGGGATTCGCCGTCATAGTAGGCCATCGCGATGTAGATCTGACCGCTGTCGGTCTGATCGATATCGTAGATCGCGCAGATGTTAGGATGGTCGAGGGCTGAAGCGGCCCTCGCCTCGATCGCGAAGCGCTCCTTGGCGATGTCATTGCCACTCATGGCGGGCATCAAGAACTTGAGTGCAGCGTGGCGGCCCAGCTTCTCGTGGTGGGCCTTATAGACGACGCCCATTCCGCCGCCTCCCAGTTTCTCAAGCACTTTGTAGTCCGAGACGGCCCTGCCGATCATTCGATCTTGTTCTTCCATGTTTCGGTCTGCTTCCTTGTCTTCCTTGCCTTCCTTGTCTTCACCAGCGGGCAGGAGCCCTCACCGAGCTCGCCGAAAAAAACCGACGCTTCTTCGTGTTTCTCGAGGAGGGTCAGCACCTCCCGTTGAATCGGCTCGCTACTCGAACTTCGCTCGACGAACGTGCGCCGCCTATCCACCGGCACTCCGAGCGCTTCCGCGAACAGAGTCTTGACGATTTCGCGCTCTGAATTACCCATTGGCAAAATGCACCGGCAAGTAGGATCCCGTAAGAACTTCGGTTGACATCCTAACAATAACACGAAAAACCGGTCCCGAGTGGACCAGGGGAATTAAGAAATCAGAAAGCAGAAATCAGAAAGCAGAGAGCAGAAAGCAGAAAGCAGAAAGCAGAAACCAATGATCGGAGTCTTCCTTCTTCCTTCTTCCTTCTTCCTTCATTCTTCAATCGTCATTTCCCTGAGGAGCCATGCCTGGGCCATGGCCCAGTCGCGTTTAACGGTCATGGGTGAAACACCCAATGCTGTTGCCGTTTCAGCGATCGTCATGCCGCCGAAGAAGCGGCACTCGACGACGGCCGCCTCACGTGGATCGATCCCGGCCAGGCGTTTCAGCGCTTCGTCAAGAGCGACGAGCGAGTCGGCCTTCTCTTCTGTAATGTTGATCGCGTCGCCTGCCGGCGTGCGGACCTCGTCAAGCGAAACGCGCGGGATATCACCCCCCCGCTTGTCGGCTTTTCGCCGCCTGGCGTAATCAACAAGTATGTGACGCATTGCCTTGCCGGCGACCGAGAGGAAGTGCGCCTGGCTTTCCCACTCCGCCTGCTTCTGATCGAATAGTTTCAGGTAGGCCTCATGGACGATGGCCGTCGTGTTCAGCGTGTAGTCTCCATGCCATTGCTCTCTCTGCCTGCGGGCAAGCCCTTTCATGGCATCATAAACCACTGAAAACAGGCGGTCTGCAGCGGACCTGTCGCCGGATTGCACCTGATGGAGAAGCTGGGTGACGGTCGTTCTTGTGTCGTCGTCGATCATCGAATGTCCGAAGTCCGAGGTCCGAAGTCCGATCCTTCCTCAGTGTCATACCGGGCGCGGCGTCCGGCGTCATGGCGTTAGAGACGATCAGTTGTTTCAAAACCGCACCAGCACCAGCACCAAGTACCCAGCACCTTGCACCTTGCACCTTGCACCAGCAGTCCGAATCTTAGTCGGGCGCGGCATGAATAGCAACTGAGCCGGTTTCTCGTCCTGCGACGACTCTCACAATGTACAGACCCGGAGCGACACGGCGGTCGCAGCAATCTTGTCGATTCCAAACGAGCTCGTGCGCGCCGGACTTCTGATTCCCCGCGAATAACGCGACGATCTCCCTGCCGAGGACGTCATACACTCGGATATCAACGTTGCCGTCGTCCTCGAGTTCATAGCCAATCGTGCTCGAGAAGACGAATGGATTCGGATATACCGTGACTAAAGGCTGTCGTGAAAAGCCCCGCGAAAGGCTGTTTGCTTCGGTCCCAAACAGAGCCTCTAGCTGCATTCGACGTTCGACGGCCTGCCCCGAGGCTGCCGAAAGGTTCGACGATCGACGACTTGCATTTGCCGCCACATTCTCAGGCGACAGATCCGGGTCGATCCACAGCGTGTCAAGACCGTCGCTGAAAACGGCGTACCCTTCGAAGGGCCGAATGACGTCGTCCACTATGTTCCAGGCCCCGTCGAAGCGCCATAAGTCGGTCTGATTGTTTGGGGAGGTGTACACGTTGGCAACCGGGATCCCGAATGCGAACGGATTGCCAAAGATATTCCATTCGCGATTCAGACGGATCGGGAAGGGCCGGGACGTACCTACCGATGAGCCGCCACCGGTGTCATAAACGCGGCCTGGTTGACGGCTCAGCATCCAAAAGGCCTCGCCCGGCTCCATAAACTGCGCTTCAGCGCTGTGCTCCACAAGGCTGGAACCAGACTCGAGGGCGAAGAGTCGCCAGGCGGCCACATCGTATGGCCCAAGGTTGTCTTCGAATACCGCCTGTGCAGACTTCTCATCCAGATCGATCGGTACAGAGACGAGCCGGTAGGAGCTTGGAGAACTCCCTCCGGGAACCGGCGCAGTCAGACCTTCTGGGGAGGCAACAATGATCGAACTTGCTCCTACCGCAGGCGACCTTGAATTGACGCCTGAGGACGTGGTCGCGGAAACGAAGTACTCAAGTCCACGTTCGCTCACGGCGTAATCCGGGATCGACGCAGAGTAACGTCCCTGACCAACGGCACTCATTTCCCTTGCGTTGAAATCCTCGTCGCCACCGCGACGCCAGTTGACGTTCACGCTCGAAATGTCACCCACGCTTTCAATCCGGGCAGACACGGTGACTTCTTCATCAACGACCGGCCGATCGGGCGATTGGTGGATCATGGTCACGGATGGGGGAATGTCGGGCAGCCCAAACCAGATCCAGATAGCTCCCCGGTTTGATCCTCCCTCGTCATCCCCAGGAGCCCCGATGGCAATGTCGGCGATGCCATCCTGATTGAAGTCGCCGACAATCTCGACAGCTGTGCCAAACCGGTCGCCATCCCTGAGGGGAAGGTCGGAGTCGGCATCGCCGCCCTCGATCGAATAGTTGGATTTGACGGTCCCGTCCGAATTCAGGAACAGCACGTGCGCCGATCCGCGGAAACTGCCCGAGCCGGGGCTTCCTACGAGGAGGTCAGGTATGCCGTCTCCGTCAATATCGCCGAGGGCGGACAACGAAGATCCAAAGCCCGCGCCCACCGTCAAATTTACGTTCAGACCGCCGCTCTGGAGATCTATTGGCTGGCTGCGGGCAATTGTCAGCAAACGCACTCCGAGCGAGCTCTCCTGCCAGTCGAGGAAGTGGATGACCACCGCGCCCGATCTCTGAACGCCTTCGACTCCCGACCGTGGCGCTCCAGTCGCTACGTCGACGACTCCGTTGCCGTCGATATCACCCAGTCCGATGACCCGTGCTCCGGGGAATTCGTTGCCGAAACCCACACTACCGAGGAATAGTTGCGCCGAGCCGTCGGGAAAGAGTGTGTACGGGAGGATACGGTCTGCAGCGCCACTGACTATCAGCTCAGGCGCTCCATTGCTGTCTAAGTCTCCGCTCCCATTTAAGGCCCACGTGACTCCGGTGGCCCCTTGGAAGGGGAGCGCTTGCTTTCTGACGGTTCCGTCACCGTTTAGGAAGAGCACGTTGATGTTGTTGGTACCCGCTACGACGAGCTCGTCTATGCCGTCGTCATCTAGATCCCCGGGATTGACTAGCGCCTGGCCGAACGCCCAATCACCCGTGGGGTCCACGAAGCCCCCTTCCGTCCGGCTGATTTTCTGATGTGATTTGACGTTCCCCCCGGCATCCATGAACAGCATCCATACCGCACCGCTCCTCAAGCCCCCATCGTCGTCGTCCCCGGGTGCGCCGACCGCGAGATCCTGGACGCCGTCGCGGTCAACGTCACCCATGTAGGCGATCGAGGATCCGAAGTTGTCTTCGTCGTCGAGCTCGCCCGTGAAGCCACCCGAACCGGAACCGATCTTGAGTGGGGGCCTTACCTGGGCCTCCGCTGCCACCGTGCCAAGAATGAGCGCCGGCGCCAACAGGGCCTTCAAGAGCGTGTTCGCGCCACCACAAGACTTCAGCGGACAATCAGAAGTCGACTCGGCCTGACTCGAAGGCTCTTCTGTGGTCATCAGTGTCGGATGCGAGGGGTGCATAGTCGTGAGCGAGGTTGTAATCTCCCGCCTCGAATTCACTCAGGGTGGATACCGACCGACCCGTAAGGAATGTCTCCATTCTAATGGAATTACGCAATTCCGGAAAGGAATGGACCACGCGGCTGTTGCGAGCGTGCCGGGAGAGAACGCGCGCGCCGACGGTTCATCGACCACCGTCGCTCCGGATGCCCGCGTCTGACTGTGCCGGTGCGACTGCGCCGACCCTTATTGGATCACCATTACGGGTGTCGAGTGGATTCTCCCGCCGGCATGCAATTGGATGATGTACATCCCGGGTGCGACGCTTCGGCCGAATATATCCTGACGAGTCCAAATCAGCTTGTGTCTGCCGGTTTTCTGGTGCTCATCGGCGAGCACGGCGAGCTCACGGCCTAACAAGTCGAAGACCTGGATAAGCACCCGCGCCTCGCCGGCCAGATCGTAGCTGAGTGTCGTAGATTCGAAGAACGGGTTCGGATAAGCGCTGAGCGACGGGTTTTCAGTTGACCCACCGGCTAGAGTACCACCTGTCGTTCCAAAAAGCGCGTCGAGCTGCATCCGACGTTCGACTGCCTGCCCCGAGGCTGCCGAGGGGTTCGACGATCGACGACTTGCATTTGCCGCCACATTCTCAAGCGACTTATCCGGGTCGATCCACAGCGTGTCGGGACGCTCGCTGAAAACAGCGTACCCTTCGAACGGACGGATGTCGTCGTCGGTGATGCTCCAGGACCCGTCGAAGCGCCACAAGTTGATCGAACTGTCTTGGGACGCGAACACGTTGGCAACCGGAATCTCGAATGCGAACGGATTGCCAAAGACATTCCATTCGCGATTCAGACGGATCGGGAAGGGCCGGGACGTACCGACCGAAGAGCCGCCACCAGTGTTATAGACGCGGCCTGGTTGACGGCTCAGCATCCAAAAGGCCTCGCCCGGCTCCATAGACTGCGGTTCAACGCTGTGCTCCACAAGGCTGGAACCGGACTCGAGTGCGAAGAGTCGCCAGACAGCCACATCGTATGGCCCAAGGTTGTCTTCAAATACCGCCTGTGCAGATTTCTCATCCAGATCGATCGGTACGGAGACGAGCCGGTAGGAGCTTGGAGAACTCCCTCCGGGAACCGGCGCAGTCAGACCCTCTGGGGAGGCAACAATGATCGAACTTGCTCCTACCGCTGGCGACCTTGAATTGACGCCTGAGGACGTGGTCGCGGAAACGAAGTACTCAAGTCCACGTTCGCTCACGGCGTAATCCGGGATCGACGAAGAGTAACGTCCCTGACCGACAGCACTCATCTCCGTTGCGTTGAAATCCTCGTCGCCACCGCGACGCCAGTTGACGTTCACGCTCGAAATGTCTCCCACGCTTCCAATCAGGGCAGACACGGTGACATCTTCATCAACGACCGGCCGCTCGGGCGATTGCTGCATAATGGTCACGGATGGGGGAATGTCGGACAGTCCAAACCAGATCCAGACAGCACCCCGGTTTGATCCTCCGTCGTCATCTCCCGGCGCCCCGATGGCAATGTCGGCGATGCCATCCTGATTGAGGTCGCCGACAAAATCGACGTCTGCGCCAAACTGGTCGCCATCCCTCAGGGGAAGGTCGGAGCCGGCATCGCCGCCCTCGATCGAATAGTTGGATTTGACGGTCCCGTCCGAATTCAGGAACAGCACGTGCGCCGATCCGCGAATCCTGCCTCCGCCCGGGGTGGTCGGGCTCCCAACCACCAAGTCGGGTATTTCGTCTCCGTCGATATCGCCAAGCGCAGACAACGAAGATCCGAATCTCGAACCCACTGTCAAGTCTACGCCCAGACCGCCACTCTCCAGGTCTATTCTCTGACTGCGGGCAATTATCAATGCGCGTCCCCCGACTTGGGTCTCCTCCCACCGCAGGAAATGTATAACTACGGCTCCTGAGGCTGGAGTGCCGAGGTCGCCTCCCGATTCTGGCTCCCCAGTCGCCACGTCCACGACTCCGTTGTTGTCTACATCACCCAGTCCGACGACCGGATCCCGATCGCGATCGACGTCGAAACGAAGGCTGCCGAAGACGGTCGTCTGCGTCGTGCCGTCGGGCGAGAGTGTATAAACAAAGGGGGGCTCCGCGAAACCACCTGTCTCGCGGCCGACTATTAGCTCAGGCGCTCCGTCGCCGTCCAGGTCGCCGCCCCCATTTAGGGTCCATGCGCGTGTGGACATCTGGAAGGGGAGCGCTTGCTTTCTGACGGTTCCGTCACCGTTAAGGAAGAGCACGTGGATGCTGGTGTTATCCGATACGACGAGCTCGTCCGTGCCGTGGGCATCGAGATTCCCGGGATTGACCAGCGCTTTGCCGAGCCCGAAAATACCCGTGGGGTTGATAAAACCCCCTTCGGTTTCGCTGAGTTTTTGATGTGATTTGACGTTGCCGTCGGTGGCCATGAACAGTATCCAGACCGCACCCTTGCCCGGGCCGCCGTCGTCATCCCCTGGAGCCCCGACCGCAAGATCCTGGATGCCGTCGCCGTCGATGTCGCCCATGTAGGCGATCGAGGATCCGAATCCGTCTTCGTCGTCGAGCTCGCCCGTGAAGCCGCCGGAGTTGGAACTGATTTTGACGGGGGGCCTGGTCTGGGCTTCCGCTTCATCAAAGGAGGCGATCAGCGCTCCGATCAGCAGCATGAAGATGGCCGCCGCTTCAGAGCTAAAAATCGGCGAACTGCCTGTCGAATGTATCAGCGTTCGCTTGACCGGCTCGCCGGTCCGATTCGAAAGACGCATGATGGCAGAGGGGTTTGCGAAGCAGCTGTTGCTCTCTAAACAGATCCCGGATAAACCCGGAGAGAAAACGTGCTTATCTAATGATAGTACGACATACCCGTCCCAAATGGACCATCGCTTAGATCACCGATCACGATGGACCCTGCTCTTAGCCCAAGTATCGAAGGCGGTCATGCCCCATTGATCCGTTCCAGTCGGCCGTTACGTAATTAGTATGAAAGGGAATAACCGATGGTAACAAACGTATCTGCACTACGAATAAGTAAAGCAGCGATCCGACATTCGATCGCACCGGGATTCGGAAAATGACACCACCTCCGTGACGCGAATTTCGCCCGGTGGAGTTTTATTCGAGTCGAAGATATGCGACCTCCGACTTGAGTGATGGAAGGGGTGCCTGTGAGACGTCACGGGCACCCCTTTTTGTTAAAGCAGAAATCAGAAAGCAGAAAGCAGAAATCAGAATTGGGAGCGTCTGTCGTAGAATCCTCAGTCAGGTCCATGAGTTAGGGCATAAAGGACTCAAATACGACAGTCAGCTCATGCCGAAGCTCCTCCCAAAGATGCGGATACTCCGTTTCTTGATTCTGCTCCTCTTCTTGGGCCTCATCGAGGAGCCTCTTACGGCGCAGTCTGGTCTGTTGGGGCCGGCCTTTTCAAGCTTCGTCGATTCCGTACTGGCGACGCCCGTCGAGCAAAGGCCCACTCTGGTCGACTCGTTCGTCGCGAAGGTGAAACCCACCCCTCTCGTCGAATCCGATACGGTAGCATACTTCCTCTACAGAGGCGCGGCGAGTTCAGTCGGTGTTCCAGGCGACATGAACGGGTGGGACCCAACCGACTTCCGGATGTCACAACTCGAAGGCACCGACCTCTGGTACTATCAAGCGGTGTTCGAGCCGGAGGCTCGACTCGATTACAAACTGGCGCTCAACGGTGCGGAATGGATCCTCGACCCACTGAACCCGCTCACCGTGGCAGGAGGCTTCGGAGCGAACTCCGAACTGGCCATGCCTGGTTACGTCCAGCCCGCTGAAATCGAGCGCTATCCCGACATCGGACACGGCGTCATCGTAGACCATCGCAACTTCGCGAGCGCATCGCTCGGGGATTCGCGGACCGTTCGGGTCTTTCTGCCGGCCGAGTATGAGATGTCGGGTGATCGCCGCTATGGTGTCATGCTTTTCAACGACGGACTCGAGTACTTCTCGATCGGGCGCGCGAGGAACGTCATCGATTTCCTGATCTCCGAGGAGCTCATCGCTCCGATCATCGGCGTATTCGTGCCTCCGAATCGACGGAACGAGGAGTACGGATTCGGTCTTCAGGATGATTACGAGGAGTTCATCGTGGAAGAACTGATGCCCTTCGTCGATGCGACGTATCGGACAAACACCGACCCCGAAATGCGAGGAACCATAGGCCCGTCGCTCGGCGGAGTGATCAGTGCGCAACTGTGTTACCGCCATCCCGAGCAGTTCGGACTTTGCGCTCTGGTATCCCCATCGTTTCAGGTCAACGACCGTGCGCTGCTCACCGAAATCGAGGCGGGCGCCCGCAAGGACGTGCGTTTTTACGTCGACTGGGGGACGTACGAACCGACAATCGAAACGGTCGCCGAGGCGTTCGTCAGTGTGATCGAGGCAAGGGGATACGAGTACGAGGCCAACGCATGGTTCGAAGGGCACAGTTGGGGCAACTGGCGAGGACATCTTTCAGACGCGCTCGAGTATCTCTTCCCGGCAGGGGTTGGCACCAATCGGCTCAATCCGCCATGAGCGGAATCCCTCATTGCGTTCGGGATGACTGGTCGTTCATCGCTTCGTTATACAGCCACACCGCCTCGTTAATCCTGTTTTTCCCCTTCATTTGAATCGCTCCTCCGATTCCCGCGATGACGAACCCTCCGATCGACAGGCCTACCTCCCAGGTTTCACCGTGCACGAAGAACGTTGAGGCTCCGATTGCGGTGCCCAGGAGCCAGATAATCTGGCCGTGGGTGACGATTCTGCTCCCGACGTCCGCAATCTCATACGCTTCGGGTACGTCGACCAGGGCGTCTCTGAGCTTGCCGAACGAGCCTCCGGCCGAATGATGCACACCGTCGAGGACGTACTTGTTGCCCCCCAGCAGCGTGCCCTGCAGGTAGATGGTAGCTGACGACGTCGCAACCGTGTCGGATGTCGGGGCCGCGACCTGCGACAACACGGGCCTGATGTGGAAGCCATACAGCAACGGCATCAGGCAAAGCAGACGAGTCAGCGGTGGCAAGAGTCGAAATCGCAAGGTTTGTTGACCCGGGAAGTGTCGGATACCCCAGACGATACACTGAGCGAACATACTGCGAGCCGGAGAAAAAACGACGTGAAGTTCCAGGCGCCAAGCGCGAAGTTCAATCGCAAATTGAGTCCATGGGCCCTCGCAGATCTGAACAGTAAGTCGCGGCCGCTCTTGACCACCCGTCTTCGCTGCTGCCGCAGCTACGCCGGGCAGGC
>DATKEJ010000145.1:0-11716 GCA_035512315.1 Rhodothermales bacterium
CGGCCGGTCTCGGAACGGACCTCCCGAAGCCGTCAGGATGAGTCGTTCGACGGACTCGGGCGACTCGCCCTCCAGACATTGAAATATGGCCGAGTGCTCCGAATCGACCGGAATCAGCTTCGCTCCCGTTCGATCGACGATGCCGCTAAGTAGCTCGCCGGCAACCACGAGCGCCTCCTTATTGGCGAGGGCGATTGTCAAGCCTCGTTCTGCCGCCCTCAGGACCGGCGGAAGACCCGCAAACCCCACCATGGCCGCCACGACGACGTCGACGCCTTCGATCTCCAGTGCTTCGGGGATGGACTCCGCTCCGGCACGGACCTCGATACCCAAAGGCGACAACTCCGCTCTTACCGCATCCACCCTCCCCTTCGCGCCGACGACTACGCAACGCGGCCGAACAGCCGCAGCCTGCTCGGTAAGCAGCGCGGTGTTACTTCCGCAAGTGAGCAGCTCGACGTCGAACAAATCTGGGAAACGCCGTACAACCTCCAAGGTCTGACGACCAATCGAGCCGGTCGATCCAAGGATGGCGATTCCGCGTCGCAACTGGTCGGAGATATCAGGTGGAGTCGACATTTACTTCACGTTCCGGCGACCCAAAACCTGAAGAGCACTTACTGGGTTCGGAAACATACCGGTTCACTCCTTGATAATAAAGACGCCTTCAGGCGCGGACGGCGAGCTTCATCCTTTTTCATGCGAAATCATCGAATAGACTTCGTGCATAAGTTTATACGTTCCATATTCTTATATGCATCGATGACGATTCTGTCCGGGGTGGTCGTGCATGCTCAGGTCGATGCGAACGCGCGCAAGTTTCTTGTCGCTTCGCAGTTTATGAAGTCAGGTCAGTTCGAAAGGGCCATCCCGCTGCTCGAGGATCTTTACAGCGATGATCCTGGGACGAACGCCTACTTCGTGCGCCTGAAAGAGGCGTACTCGGAGATGAAACGGTACGACGACGCGATCCGGATAGTCGACGAACGGATCTCCGTCGGGCGGACGCCTTATCTGCTTGCAGAACGCGGCGCTCTGCTGATCTGGAAGGAGGACGAGGAGGGCGCTCTTCACGCCTGGGAGGAGGCCATCGGTCTCGCGCCCGATCGATCGCTGCCTTATAGAGAAGTCTACCAGGCCATGGTTTCGGTCAGAATGTATGAAGAGGCGGTCGACGTCCTGCTTCGGGCCCGGAGAGCCCTCGATTTCCCGTCCGCGTTCAGAAACGAACTCGCAGAGCTGTTTTCACTCACGGGGCGGAATACCGAAGCGATGAACGAATACCTTGAGCTGATCCGCGAGTCGCCTGACCAGCAGCCGTACGTCCGCTCTCGTTTGACCAGGATGGGTCAGAACGAGGACATGTTTGTGGAGGCTATGCCGGTGCTCGAGGAGGCCGTACGAAAGGATCCGACGAATCGGCCGATCAGAGAGCTGGCCGCATGGATGTATCGTGAGACCGGCCGCTACGATCGCGCGCTCGACGCCAGCCGAGCCATCGACCGGCTCGAAAATGAGGAAGGACGTGTTCTGTTTGTGTTCGCTCTGAACGCAGCGGATGCTGAGGCGTTCGAGCAAGCATTCGCGGCGCTCGACGATATCGTGAGGTGGTATCCTGACAGCCCGTCGGCTACCAGCGCCGTCCTGTCGCGCGCCGACCTCCACAACCGTATCGGCGAAGTCACCGGAGAGTCTCCTTTCGACGGGAGAGGCAATCGAATACCGGCGGAACACTTCGATTCTGCCCTGAAAGGATACCGGTTCTTCATGCAGCAGTATCCTAATGACCCACGCCTACCGGACGTGCTGTGGCGCATGGCGATCGTTCAGCTCAACGTGTACCACGAACTTGGTGAAGCCGAATCCTTGTTCGATGAGATCGTGCGCCTGCATCCTGGTTCACCAATGGCGAACCAGGCGAGATACGACCTGTCCGTCATCCGGCTTTTGCGTGGCGATCTTCCCGGCGCCCGGCTCGCCTTCAGCCGGCTGGAGGACGAGTTGAGAACCGGCGAGCTTGCCGAACGGTCTCGATTCGAGCTTGCGCAAGTCGCCTTCTATGAAGGTCATTTCGAGTCGGCGCTGACGCTCGTGGATGCGCTCGACGAGAACACTGCCTCAGATATCGCAAACGATGCAATCGAGCTGAAGGTGCTCCTCAGAGAGAATCGCGGTCCCGATTCGTTGGACAGTGCCCTCAGGGGATATGCCCAGTCTGACCTCGCGTTTCGACAGCGCAGATTCGCCGAGGCGCTCGACATCCTTGAGCAGCTTCAGTTGGCCCACCAGAAGCATCCGCTTATTGACGAGATTCGCTTTAAGCGATCGGAGGCGCTCGAGCAAGTCGGGCGATTCGAGGAATCGCAGGCGGAATTTCTGGCCGTGGCCACGGATTACGCAGACAGCTACCTGGCCGATCGGAGCCTGTTTGCCGTTGCGCGCATTTATGAGGAGCGCCTCGGCGATGCGCCGGCGGCCATCGAAGCATACTCGGAAGTCCTACTTCGTTACCCCGGCAGCCTGCTGGCGCCCAAGGTTCGGGCCCGCATCAGAAAACTTAGAGGAGACCATGTCTGAGCGAGGAGTAATTCGTCGCCGCCCGAGCACCGTCGTGACGGCAGTCGTGCTCGCCGTCCTCTGCTTGTCGTTTGACGCGCGCGCACAGGACATTT
This sequence comes from Rhodothermales bacterium, assembly GCA_035512315.1. Classification (GTDB taxonomy): domain Bacteria; phylum Bacteroidota; class Rhodothermia; order Rhodothermales; family DATKEJ01; genus DATKEJ01. Next base: position 2,673 of record DATKEJ010000145.1, read on the forward strand.
TGGTTCCCATGGATTCCCGCCAGACCGATCACCTCAAGGCGTACGGCGTGGCTTTCTGGGTGCTCGAACGCGGCCAGGACGTCGACTGGCTCCTGAACTACCGCGGGGGCTCGTTCCTTACGGCGTCATTTCCTGACCTGGAACGAGAGCTGACGATCCGCAACGTTTACTTTGAGAAAGTCGGCGGCAGCGAAACCAACGTGATCCTGGCCCAGATTGCGGACGATTCCTCGAATATGGACGTCGTTCGACTGGAGAAGGCCCCCCGAATCGCCGTGTACGCTCCGGATCAGACGTTGCCGTGGGACGATGCGGTTCTCCTCGCGCTGACGTACGCCGAGGTTCCCTATTCGATGATCTACGATGACGAGATCCTCGACGGCCGGCTCTCGGAGTACGACTGGCTCCATCTCCACCATGAGGACTTTACGGGCCAGCTTGGAAAGTTCTATGCCATGTATCGCAACCAGCCGTGGTATCAGGAGCAGCACCGTCGCGCCCAGGAGATGGCACGGCGACATGGATTCAAGAAGGCCGCCGCCCTGAAACTCAGGGTCGCTCAGACGATCAGGTCGTACGTATTCGAGGGCGGTTTTCTCTTCGCGATGTGCTCGGGCACCGACACGTTCGACATTGCCCTGGCGGCCGCAGACACCGACATCGTGCCAACCGAGCTCGACGGCGATCCAGTCGATCCCGATGCGCTGAGCAGGCTCGACTTCTCGCAAACCCTGGCGTTCGAGAACTTCCGGCCCAGCTTCAACGCCCTCGAGTACGAGCATTCCGACATCGACGTGACGCCGCCGGCTGCGCTGCAGAATCCGCTCGTCGACTACTTCACACTCTTCGAGTTTTCAGCTAAATGGGACCCGGTCCCGACCATGCTCACCCAGAACCACGTCGCAACGGTGAAGGGATTCATGGGCCAGACCACTGGATTCAATCGCTCGCTGATCAAGCACAACATGGTAATCCTGGGTGAATCGCCGGGTCGGGACGTGGTTCGCTACCTGCATGGCGCGTACGGTCAAGGAACGCTGACTTTTTACTCGGGACACGATCCGGAAGATTACAAGCATCTCGTGGGCGATCCTCCGACCGAACTGTCGCTTCACAAGAACTCTCCCGGATACCGCCTGATTCTGAACAACATTCTGTTCCCGGCCGCCAGGAAGAAGAAGCAGAAAACGTGAACGAAACGCTAAACGATAAACGATAAACGCTAAACGTCCCGTCATCCCGAGCGCAGCGAGGGACCCCGCCGTGAACGATAAACGATAAACGCCCCGTCGGCAGTAACGGTGAGGTCTACGTGGAGCCCACAAAACTCGGCACGTGCGGTTCCTCAGAATTTGCCACCCCCTCGACGTTCAGACGTTCAGACGTTGCGACGTTCAGACGTCACTTCCCTGACTCAATGGGCGACGGCACCACGAACGCTCCTGCGAAGTCGCGGCCGAACTTTCCCGCCATGCGAGCGGCGGCGTCTCGACTCCCGAAATTGCCTGCCCGTACTTTGTAGTACGGCTGCTCATACTCGATGTAAACCGGAGGGCGTGCGGTCTTCGTGTCGCTCTGATTCTCCCACCACGTAATCGCCTTCTGCATCGCCTCGTTCGCCTCCTGGCGGCTCAGACTCGAAAAGAGCTGCACGCGAAAGCCGCTAATCCTGCTCGAACGGACCGGTTCGTTCGACTTCAGGCTCTCCGGTAACTCGTGCTCTGTTTCAGGCACCTCGACAGGCGGGATGACGTCTTCGTACTGATCAGGATCGAAATCCTCAAAGGCGCCGAGGTAGTAGGGCAAAGTCTCATCCACAGACGTGTCCTTCGATGAGGCACATCCGCCGACCAGAAGCAGGATCGCCAGGTAAAAAGAGAGGTATCGATTCATCGTCCGATTCAGAAGTTTAGGGCAAAAATACCCTGACGCGACCCGCATTGTTTCCTCACGACCTCTCGGGCGTGACGACCATCAGGCGACGGGATGACACCCCGAATCGGGCCCGCGTGGCGTTTGACGAGCACGGCTCGCCGTCGAGATGGATCGGCGACTCTCTGGATACGACGATCGTCATGCTCCTGAAGGGCCTCGCATCGACTTCCGGCAGACCGTTGTGGCGCCCCTTGACTGCCTTCGGGAGGATCACAAGCGCTCGAACGGGACTCGCCGCCCGAATGAGGCAGAGATCGAGAAGCCCATCGTCGATCTGTGCATCGGGCGATATCTTGATGCCGCCCCCGACCCACTTCCCGTTCGCCACCGACGCGAGGAGGAGCTCGCCCGTCCAGCCAGTGGATTCGCCCGTCGCATCCTCCACTTTGATCGTTGCGGTGGGTCTTTTCCACGTCCAAACCGAGAGCGCGGGGGCCACCGTATAGCACAGGTTTCCCAGGTATGGCTTGAGCTTCACCGCGAGCATCGCCGACCGGGCGTCAAGTCCGATGCCGGCGACATTGATGAACGGCCGCCTCCCACCTCCTTGCGAGTCGTCCCACTCAACAATCCCGAAGTCGATCGCACGGGAAGCGCCTCTTACCAGCGAGGCGAGCGAATCCTCCAGCGTCAGTGGAATGCCGAGCATCCGGGCCAAATCGTTGCCGGTGCCCACAGGCAGAATACCGAGAGTTGGATCTACGGAGTGCTCTTCCATCGCCTCCACGAGCCCACTGAACACATGATGAATAGAGCCGTCGCCGCCGACGGCGACGGGCGTCCGGCCTTCGACGGCGACCTGCCCGGAAAGCTTAGACGCTTCCTCAGGGGAAGTCGTCTCGAAGATCTGGAAGTCCGCACCGGCGGCTGCCATGAAACGTTCGATGGTTGGACGTACCTTGGCGGCACGTCCTCCACCCGCAGCGACGTTGATAATGAATGCGTACAACCGGTGATGATCTCGAACTCGTGCAGCAGCGGCGTCAATGTACCTGGAAATTCAGAATTCAGGGTTCAGAATTCAGGTAACCGAATGGCGGCCACATTGGAGCGGCGACTGCATCCGATGTGCTCCGCACTGATTGTCATGTCCGTCCTGCTCGGCTGCGGTGGGCGGGGGGAGCCTACGATCGACCAACGCGTCGTTGTTGACGACATCGGGCGTGAAGTGCGCGTGCCCGTGAGGCCGACGAGGGTCGTATCGCTTGCTCCGAGCATCACCGAGGTGGTATTTGCCGCAGGCGCCGGAGATCGACTCGCGGCGGTGACGACGTCAGACAACTATCCGACGGCGGTAGCCGGCATCCGACAGATCACGGCTTTCCCTCTCGACCACGAAGCCATCGTCGCTCTCGGTCCGGACCTCCTTCTCGCCACCGATCAGATTAATTCGGTCCGCGACCTCGATGCCCTGTCGGAAGTCGGGATTCCAGCCTACTTCCTCCGGTTCACCACGGCAGACGACGTGTTTCTGTCGATCCGAATCGCAGGGCGACTTCTCGGAACGGAGGAGCGCGCCAACCGAACGGCCGATTCGCTGCAGGCGATTTGGAATGGATACATAACCTCCATAGATACAATTTCTTATATACCTTCGGTATTGCTGCTTGCGGGATACGACGTGTTATACGCGTTCGGGCGCGACAGCTACACGAACGAGATCATCCGAGCTGCGGGCGGACGGTCGGTGACGGACGCGCTTGACGGACAGGCGGCGACGCTCAGTGAGGAGTTCGTGCTCGCGGCGCAGCCTGACGTCATCGTTGGGACGTTCGGCGACGATTTCGACGTCGATAAGATTGTGGCCGGGCATCCGACCTGGGCTAGCCTACCGGCAGCGCAGCGTGGTCGCGTGTATTCGATCGACCCGGATCTGATCTCCAGACCCGGGCCTCGCATCATCGAGGGTGCGAAGCGAATCGCCGAGTGGGTCGACGGCGCTAAATCAACCGCGACAGCACAGTGAGCCGGCTGTTCTTTGCCGCTTTGCTGGCTGTCGCTGTTCTTTGCACCTTCGTCGCCGGAGTTTCGTTCGGTTCTGAGCCGATCGCCTTTGCGGACGTTCTCACCACCCTGGGACTCAAGGTGGGCTTCCTGGACGCGGCGATTCTGCAGCCGGGCGTCGAGGAGATCGTATGGGACCTCCGACTTCCGCGGGTCATTCTGGCCGGCCTCGTTGGGGGTGGGCTTGCCGTGATCGGAGTCGCGATGCAGGCGCTCGTACGCAACCCGTTGGCCGAGCCGTACATCCTCGGCGTCAGCTCGGGTGCGTCGACCGGTGCGTCTCTCTTCTACCTCGGCTTTCTGCCTCCCCTGATTTCCAAAGCGCTGTCGATGCCACTTGCTGCATTCATCGGAGCATTGGCGGCGATGACCATCGTGTACCTCGTCGCGCGGTCAGGATCGTCGATGCATACGGGGCGTCTGTTGCTCGCCGGGGTCGCCGTGTCGGCCCTTCTGGCGGCTACAACTTCGTTCATCACCTACGCCTCCCCCGATCCGCATCGGGTCAGGGCCGTCCTCTTCTGGATGCTGGGCTCCTTTTCTGGAGCGCGGTGGGACCTCCTCGCCCTGCCCGCTTTCGCGTCGGTCGGAGGCTGTCTGGTTCTGGTGGCGCTGGCGCGAGCGCTCGACGCATTGCTTCTTGGCGACGAGCCGGCACTGAGTCTTGGAATCACGGTCGAGTCGACGAAGAAACTCTTAATCTTGATCACGGCCTTTACGACCGGCTCACTCGTATCCGTTTCGGGGATCATAGGATTCGTCGGGCTCATCATCCCGCACGCCGTGAGACTGATTTCAGGCGTTACGCACAGGCGACTGGTTCCGGTCTCCTACGCGGTTGGAGCTGTATTTTTAGTCTGGGCAGACCTCGCCGCCCGCGCGTTGATTCCTCATGAAGAGCTGCCGGTGGGAATCTTAACGGCCATCTGCGGCGTTCCGTTTTTTCTTGTTCTCTTACGGAGCTCTAAGCAGGTTTTTGCTTGAGGGACACTCGAAACAACATCAACTCGAAATGACCGAGGCACTGGCCGGTCCGACGCTTCACACGCTCCGAGAAGGGCCGTCATCGCTTTCGGAGATTCGGCGACCCATCGAACAGGATCTCAAAGCGTTTCGAGTGTACTTCCGAGACTCTATGCGCTCGCGCGTCCGGATTCTCGATCTCGTCACCCGGTACATGCTGCGACGCAAGGGGAAGCAGCTTCGTCCGATTCTCGTCCTCCTTTCCGCCGCGGCGTGCGGGTCGGTATCGCGAAGGAGTTATGTGGCCGCTGCGCTCGTGGAACTCCTCCACACGGCCACGCTCGTCCACGACGACGTCGTCGACGGGGCGGAGAGACGCCGAGGCATTTTTTCCATCAATGCCGTCTGGAAGAACCGTATCGCCGTCCTCTTCGGAGACTATTTGTTGAGCCGGGGCCTACTGTTGGCGCTCGAGCATGAGGCCTACAGTCTGCTGCACGTAGTTTCGGATGCGGTCAAGCGGATGAGCGAAGGCGAGCTTCTTCAGATGGATACAGCGCGTCGTCTCGACATCACCGAGGAGACGTACTTTCGCATCATTTCCGACAAAACGGCATCGCTCTTCGCCGCCTGTACGGCGTGCGGTGCCATCAGCGCCACCGACGACGCCGAGGTTGTCGCCCGTATGGCCGAGCTCGGTGAGAAACTCGGACTCGCATTCCAGATTCGGGACGACCTCTTCGACCTCGGCGGAGAGGACGTCGGGAAGCCTGTCGGCAACGACCTTCGCGAGCGAAAGATCACCTTGCCGCTGATTCACGCGCTAAGTAAGGCAGAAGCGGGTGAGCGACGAAAGATTCTCCGGATCGTCAGGAAGAAAAAGAAAACCTCGGATGACATCCGGCAAGTCTCGGCTTTCGTTGAACGTGAGGGGGGGATTTCCTATGCTCGCAACGTTATGTCCTCGTTTGCCGAAGAGGCCCAGACCATTGCATCGGGTCTCGAAGCCGGCGCGGCGCGCGACAGCCTGATCCAACTCATAGACTTCGTCGTTGACCGGCGCCGCTAGCGTCGACGAGTGGGAAAGCACGACAATGGCAACCCTTCACCTCCTCGGCACCGGCGCCCCGGCGAGCGATCCCCATCGAACCACGACGATGCTTGCATTCTCAGGAGGCGAGAGCGTCGTCCTCGTGGACTGCGGCGGAGATGTTCTTCATCGCACTCAGACCGCCGGTTTTCGAGCGGATCAGATCGCGGCCCTGATTCTAACCCATGAGCATCCCGACCACGTGGGCGGTTTCTCGCTGTTCGTGGAAAAGATGTGGCTGTACGGACGCAAGGACCCGATTCCGATTTATGGCCCCGAGGCCGCGTTGAATCAGGCTCGGGGCAACTTCAGCTCATACAACACGGAACACTGGGCCGACGTGCCCGAGCTCGACTGGCGCCCGGTTGCACTCGAGGAGGGCGTCCCCTTCCTCGATCTGGACGGTCTTGCATACTCGAGCACGCCTACCGAGCATGGCGTGCCCAGCATTGCCATCCGCGTCGACAACCGGAACACCGGCGTAAGCGTTTGCTACTCCTCCGACACCCGCCCCTGTGACGCGGTCGTTCGACTAGCCTCCGGTTGCGGCATTCTGGTTCACGAGGCGGGCGGCGACAATCCGGTGCACACTACCATCGACCAGGCGGCCGAGGTTGCCGTACGCGCAGGGTGCGACCGGCTGGTTCTTGTCCATCTGCAGGCAGGTCACTCCGACGCTGATCTCGCTGAAGCGCGGAAACTCCTCCCCGACACGTCGTTCGGCGTGGAAATGGGATTCTTGGAATTCTGAGCGCCGACCGTGCCCGTTTCAGGCCGCACGGTGATCATCTCTATCGTTCCGCACATGTGTGCGATTTACAGGAGTGAGGGGTTTATAAACCTGTCAGGTCTAAAGACCGGACCGGTTTGGCCGCACATGCAAATCCTGCCCGCTGGTCCTAAGCAAACCGATCAAGTGTCGTATAAATGCGCCAACGGCACCAGCCGCGCGCCGTCCGCATCGGCGACCGCCATTTTCCCGTCCCGATTCCGCAGCTCCGCTCCGCCGAAAACGCCCGCTTTGTTGACCGCATAGAAGCGGACGTTGAAGTTTGGCCGCCCGTCGTCTTCCCGCAAGCGCCGAAGGATCGTGTGGCTCGCAATGCGCTCACAAGCGTAGAGGCAGGCATCCTGCGGGCTGTCGCCCATCCGCATTCGCTCAACAATCAGGAAGCTGCACAGGTTTTCGATGTTGGCCTCTCCCCGCCCCGTTGATCCGGCCGACCCCACCTCGTTGTCTGTGTAAAGACCCGCCCCCACTATCGGGGAGTCGCCGACGCGACCGGGAATCTTGTAAGCAAGGCCGCTCGTGGTCGTCACCGAACTGATTTCGCCGTTGGTGTTGACAGCCGAGCAGTGGATCGTCCCATAGTGGCGTGTCTCCTCGAACTCGAGATAGCCTATGTCATCCTCGTCGGGACTCATCGGTGGAAGAAAGTCATCTCTATTCGAGAGCCTTTCCCTCCAGTCGAGCCAGATCGTCCGGGCCTGTTCGGTCAGGAGATTCTCGACTTGGAAACCGTGCATTTGCGCGAAACGTTGGGCGCCGACGCCCACGAGGAGGCAGTGGTCCGTGCGCTCAAGCACGAGCTTCGCCACCTTCGACGGATACTTGATTCCCTGGATTGCGGCAACGGCGCCCGATCGACCGGTCGGACCGTGCATCACAGCCGAGTCGAGCTCCACAACGCCCTCGAAATTCGGCAATCCACCGAATCCGACCGACGTGTCGTCAGGATCCGCTTCGACAATGTTAACGCCGGCAATAACGGCCTCGAGCGTGTCGCCACCCTGCTTGAGAATCTCGACCGTGCGACTGACCGCTGCCAGCCCGTTGGCGCTCGAAACGGCGACGGGATGGTCGGGCGGCCGCAGCACGGCAGACAGCGTCAAATGGCCGAAACGTGGAGCGGCGGCGATCGCGGCGCCTGCCAGAGCACCTTTTTTCAGGAACGATCGACGTGTTTGATCAAGGGAGTTCTTCGACATAACGAGCTTGTGTGTCGGCTGACGGTAAAATATCTTGGCACTCAGGTTACGTTACGTCGAACCAAACAATCCATTCGTGTAATGGGGTCTAAGGCCCATCGTATCGGACGCCTTCACGTCCTCACCGACTTTTACTTTCAGCAGACTTGGGGAGCCGATCGACTCGCCGAGCTTGCAATCCGGGGAGGAGCCGATACGATCCAGTTCCGCCAGAAGAAAGGCCCCATCCGGCACAAGATCATCGAAGCCGAACGCGTCGCACGGGTCTGCCTGAAGACGGGGACGACGCTGATCGTCGATGACCACATCGATGTCTGCTTGGGAGTAGGCGCGGACGGCATCCATCTCGGACAAGAGGACTTTCCCGTTGCCCTGGCTCGCAAAGTGCTCGGCGACGACTGCATCATCGGCGCTTCTGCGACAACGCTCGATCAGGCGAGGCAAGCCTGGAGTGAAGGGGCAGACTATATTGGTTTTGGTCCGGTATTCCCTAGCATGAGCAAGGACAAGATGGCGTCCGTGAAGGGCGCCGACGCGTTGGCGTCCGTCTGCGCCGCAGTTGACATTCCGGTCATTGCGATCGCGGGAATTTCGGTTGAGCGCATCGAACAGGTGATGCGCGCGGGAGCATACGGAGTGGCCGTGCTCAGGGCAGTTTCAGGCGCGCACGATCCCAGTGCCGCGGCGTCGGAGCTCAGAAACGAGCTCAACCGCTGGGTCCAGGTCACCACCGCGGCCGCTTCATGACAGAGGAAGGGGTCGATCCGTCCCTGCCCTATCGCGGAGAGATCTGGCGCAAGGCCCTGCACCTTCTGTCGTTGGCCATCCCCGTCGGCCTCCTCATCATGGGCCGTGCGACCGCCCTGTACATCCTCGTCCCAATCGCTGCGCTTCTCGTTCTTTCGGAGGTGCTGAGGAGCAGATCGCAGACTGTCCGAGACTTGATCTGGAAGGGGTTCGGCTTCATGATGCGTCCGGAGGAAATCCCCCCCGCACCGGCGCCCCTCCGATTCAATGGAGCAACCTGGGTGCTTCTGGGCGCGTGCGTCGTCGTCTCGTTGTT
>DATKEJ010000146.1:0-10668 GCA_035512315.1 Rhodothermales bacterium
CCGCCGAGTCGTCACTCGCCCAGATCCGCCAGCCTGTGGCAAGTCCATACGCCTCCGTATCAGAGGAGGTTGGATTGACTCAAATCACGATCAAGTACGGGCGACCTGCCGTGAACGGCCGCGAGATTTGGGGAGGCTTGGTGCCGTATGGCTTTTCGAAGCCATTCCCGAATTTTGGAAACGGCAAGGATTATCCCTGGCGAGCCGGAGCCAACGTCAACACGACCATTTCCTTTGAGCACGACGTACTGATCGAAGGGAAACCTCTCTCGGCCGGTAGATACGGCCTCCACATGATACCCAGCGAGACGGATTGGGTCGTTATGTTCAATAACGATGCCGATTCGTGGGGCAGTTTCTATTACGAGGAATCGAACGATGCCCTTCGTGTAACCGTCACTCCCGAAGCGGCTCCGTTTAAGGAAAGGCTGACCTATGAATTTCTCGATCACGACGGACAGGGGGGAGTCACCGTGGCCCTCTTTTGGGGCGACAAGAAGATTCCGATCAGAGTGCAGGTCGACGATTATCACAGCGTCGTGCTAGCCTCCATGGAGGATGAGCTCTTTAACCGGGGCGGCTTCACGTTTCAGAACTACGCTGCGATTGCGAGCTACTCGATCGCCAACAACGTGGATCTGGATCGGGGTGTCGTCTGGGCCGATCGCGCCATCGCTGCGAATAACTCGTTCTTCACGCAGAGCCTGAAGGGCCGTCTGATGCTCCGTCAAGGCAAAGTTGCCGAAGCGGACGCCTTCATGGCGCCGCTGATCGAGGCCTCGACCGAGAACGAGCTGAATCTCTACGGCTATCAGCTCATGGGGATGAGCCTGACCGACGAGGCACAGGAGGTCTTTGAGTTGAATATTCAGCGCAACCCCGACTCGTGGAATCCCTACGACAGCTTGGGCGAGTGCCTCATGAACCGAGGCGACCACAAGAACGCGAAGAAGTACTACTCGATGGCGCTTGATAGGCTTCCTGAGGACGACCAAGCCAACCGCGATCGGATTAATCAACTGCTGGCGACGATGGGGGCTTGAAGGGGTTCCAGGTTCCAGGTTCGAGGTTCCAGGTTCGAGGTTCGACGTCGCGGAGTACCTTTAGAGTTCGTCATCCCGGCGAAAGGCTTGCCCGGCATGGCCGGAGGGGAGGCGTAGCGCCGAGTTCCTCAGGGATCTGTGACACTAAGTTTCGGCCGCCCTTGACCACCCGTCTACGCTGCTGCCGCAGCTTCGCCGGGCAGGCACCCCGATGAGGGGGACACGCCGTCTAGATGCGGCTGCTCGCGCCCCCGGACGGGCAGGCCGGCGCTCTGAAGAATGATTGAGCGAATGTGAGGTCGTTGGGCTCTGGCCTACCCCTACGGAATCGTACTTTGCCACGCCGGACGCCGGACCCCGCACTCCGGACTCTCCAACTGATCCATCTTATCTCGCCACTGCGCTTATATTGTAATCGAGTTTGCCACCCCCGTTTAGCACGCTGCTATGGGCTATCAGATGTCGCCTCCGAGGCATCGGGGCCCCGCTTTGCCGTCCGCCGGCAATACCGACCGAGCCTCCCGCCTCCATCGAACCGCGGCCACGATTCTCGTGTGTCTCGCGGCGGTCGTTTGCGCCGCCGCACCTGTTCATTCCCAGACGAACAAGTACGCGCTTCTGATCGGCATCAACGACTACCAGAAGTCCTACGCGATCCCCAATCTGCGTTTCGCGCGGGCCGATGCTCAGGCGCTGGAAGCGATCCTTCTCGATCGCGGTTTTTCGGTCCAAGTGCTCACGTCGAACCAGGCGACAACGCGAAACTTCATCGTTTCCGAGCTCAATCGCTACGCCAGGCAGCTGGGACCCGACGACAATTTCATTCTGTTCTTCGCCGGTCACGGCGCGCGACGGGAGAATAACGGCCAGACATACTGGCTCGCCTATGACGCCGACGTGCAGGAGCTGGACGTCAACGGCATCCGGCTCGATCACCTCCTGGATTACGTAAACGACATTCCGGCGCGTAACAAGCTCGTCCTACTCGATCACTGCTACGCCGGAGACGTCAACGTGAGTCCGCCTGCCGCGGTTGTTGGAGGCGGAGGCAGCCGGGGGCCCGGTGACGACAATGGAAAGCTGGACCGCGGCGTGTTTCGCGTTAGTGACGTCAAGGCGGAGCTCAAAAGAGAACGTAATCTGACAGTCATCGCAGGAGCCCGCGACGAGGCGTATGAGGACTCGACGCTAGGCCACGGCGTGTTCACGAAAGCCCTCATTGAGGCACTCGGGGAGGGAAAGGCCGATGGAGTCCGTGGCGGCCAGCCCGACGATCGGGTCGACGTGTCGGAGCTGATCGAGTATACGCGCACCAGGGTGTTCTCGATCGCCGACACGACGAAGCTCCACGCGCAGGGACTCGTTCAGGAAGTGATCTCGTACAGCGTGTTCGAGAACGCGGCGGATTTCGAGGTCATCGCACTATCGGCCGAGAACATTAGCCAGGATGACATAGAGCGCTATACGGAAGTGCTCGCCACCTGGGCAGGAGAGGGCATCCTGGCTCCTCAGGTCATGGTGGCGTGCATGATCGCACTCACGAAAAAATCGGAGGGCTCGCCGCTCAGTGAAACGGACCTGAAGATCCTGGACATCATCCGAGGCTTCGTCGAATCGGCTGAAGTGGGCGACCGCGACTCGGTCGGCGCCTCCCTGAACGTGGTCGTAAACGGATTGCTGAGGGGTCAGTGAGTCGAATCGCATCGAAATTGACGCGCCGCGGAATTGGGATCGCTGCCCTTGCGCTGCTTACCGGATCATCAATTGTGCCGGTTTCCCGAGGCCAGGCCCCGGCGCTGCGCAGGTCGACCGTCGAGCTCGTCGGGACCTCTGCAGTCGAACAAGACAAATGGGCGCTCGTGATCGCCGTCGATCGTGGAAGGGGAGGCCCTGGGATGGACGGGAACGCCACCGACGATGCTCGCCGGCTGATCTCAGTCCTGACCGATCAGTACGCGTATCGCAGCGATCAGATCGTTTCCCTCATCGGAGGCGACGCCAATTTCAAGCAGATCCTGCGGTCGCTGCAGGATTTGACGCAGCGAATCCCTCGCTCGGCGTCTCTTCTCATCTATGTTTCGGCCAACGGCGTAAGGGGTCCGTACGGTGATGCGTACGCACTTCCGCGCGACGGCAAAGTGGAGGAAAAGTGGACGCTCGTTCCGATCTCGGATATCGCGGGCCTCGCCCGTCACGGTCGGTCGACACTCGTCGTGACCAACAACTGCACGATTGGAGCGAGCCTCGTGCCGGGCTCTACCGGTGGAGAACCGGATCGTCTCTCCAGCGAAGTCAGGCGCGCCCTGCCCCAGACGCAAGTGCAGATGCAGCCGCGCCAGCAGCAACAGCAGCAGCAGGCGCCGGCACGGGTCGAGACGCCGCCCGCGGGCGAGTTTGAGCTGGTCACACTGTGCCCGGCATCGGCGCCCCAGGAGCTCCTTACGCGGAGCCTTAACCTGACAGAGGACCCCAGGCGACATCCCGATCTGGTCCAGGCATTTCTCCAGGGAATTCACGGCCGCGCAGCCGGCTCGGATCGGAGTGTCTCGACTCAGAGCATCATCGACTTTCTAAGCCGCTCAGGCCTCGATCTCAACAAAGGAGTTCAGTTCGTCTCCGCTTCGAATGCCACCCCGTTCAGGCTGGCGCCCCAGGCTGAGTCTCGCCTCGACGGGCTCCGTCGCCTCGCAATGAATCAATCGGCAAGCTCGGCCGACCGAACGGAGGCCGTGAAGTCGTTGACCCGGCTGGCTGCGGGGGCCGGCGGTGTGGAATACCGCCCGGAAGTCGGCGACGTGCTGCGTGGAGTCATCCTCGACCTGTCGCAGCCGGCCGACCTTCGTGCGACTGCACTCGATGAACTGGGTCGCGACGGCCTGTCGTACGACTGGGGTCAGGAAGCGGCGAACTCCGTGCTTCAGGGCGACTCGGATCCGAGCCTCAGGGTGTCAGCCCTGAGAGCCATATCGAGGATTGGCGGTGAGGGTTCGGCGCAGACGGTTCGATCGGCCCTCACAAACGACCAGTCCGATGTTCGCGCCGCCGCCATCGAGCTGGTTATGGAATCCCGCGACCCTCTGAGCGCGCCATTGCTGACAGAACTCGCCCATGGGGATCCATCGTTATCCGTGCGGACGTCCGCCATCGCCGCCCTGGCGACCGTGCAGGGCGATCCTGCTGAGACGGCCGAGGCCCTGATCCCGCTGCTGAACGACCGCGTTACGTTCGTTCGCGTGCAGGCGATGAACTCGCTCGTCAGCGCCCAGGCGGTCTCGTCGGCCGATGCGATTGCGTCGGTGCTCGTCGATGTGGATCAGCAGGCGTATGTCCGCCAGACGGCGGCCTATTCCCTCGGCAAGCTCGTCGTTCCTGAGAATCGGGAGCTCGTCGCTCGGAGTCTGGTGTCAGTTCTCGGGCGAAACGAATCGCGGTCGATAAGAGAGGCGGCCGTGTACTCGCTGGGTCTGGTCGGACCCGGCGAACATGAGTCCGTCCTCATCGACCTCACCGTCGAAGCAGGCGAGGATCCTGAGATCCGCATCGCCGCCGCCAAGGCGCTCGGGACGCTGCGATCGACGCGTGCGATCGAGCCGTTGATGAGCGTCATCCGAGACGCTCGAGAGCCTTCCCGTCTCCGAATTTCCGCGATCGAGGCCGTCGGCGGCATCGGTGATCCTGTGGGCGCAAAAATGCTCTACGAGGTGCTCCAGGACCAGGATTCCAAGATCAGAGAGGCCGCTGCTGCCGCCCTCGGGCATGCGCGAGTCGACCAGGATCCGGAGACCGTATTGCGTCTGATTTCTTTCCTCTCTGACCCCGAGTACGAGGTGCGCGAGTCGGCTACGCGTTCGTTGACGGACCTCACGGACCAGCTCTCATTCGAGATCATGGCCGATCACTTGGATGACAAGCAGTCGTTGACCCGACGCGGCATCATCGACGTTTTCGGGTGGCAGACACTTCCGCGTGGACTCGACCCGGTTATCGAAGCGACCCGCGACCCGTCTTTCGATGTACGAATCTCCGCCTTCGAGGCCCTGGCCAGGCTGCAGGATCTCGACCCGGATGGCGAGGAGAGGCGCGGGCGAGTCATGATGGCCGGGTTTCTCGACCGCGAGCCCGCCGTTAAACGGGCCGCGGTGACGGCGATCAGAACCGTAATCGCGCGACTGACTTTTGAGGGCGAGATCGACCATGCGAAGCAGCTTGCTCAGGAGGCGGCGACCCGGATCGGGGAAGACGAGGAGGCCGCAGCCTGGTTCTCGCTCTTCCTCCTCGAGGGAACGGGGGGCGAATTCCCGGTGGAGATTGCCGTCGACGCTTACTCCGCCGTGACAAACTCGGGACCCGGCTGGAAGTCGATTCAGGTCGAGGAAGGCGACGAGATCGTGACGTCTTACGCAAACACGTCGGGAACGGAGGTCCTGCTCACAAGCTTCGGCCTGACCATTGACGACGTCAACATTTCGTTCCTCCAGCGGTGGCAGCCGCCCGGCGAGCGGACCGAATTTGCCGGCGCAGCAAGGCTCGTGTCGAACACGGATGCCGGTCACTTGATTGTGCGGACCTTCGCCGTGCCAACAGGAGAGGTGGATGCGGGTCGACCCGATCTGACCACGCCGGCGCAGCTCCACGCGTTTCTCGTAAAATTGGCCCGGGCCGGACGGCTTCAGGCGGCTGACCTGACAACCGTTCGCGTGGTGCCGAGGCCGAGAGATTCATTCATCCAGCAGAGTGTGAAGCGATGAATTGGAGACGTTTTCGCACCGTTCTGCAGCTTGTTCTGCCGTCAGTGATGGCGGCCGGATGCCTTGCGAGGTATGAAACGCCCGTCATGCCGAGCCTCACAATGGATGATGTGATCGAGCTTCCGACGAGGCTCGTTCGAACCGGTGGTGCTGCCGTGACAGCCGGTGAGAATGAGCTCGTTCTCCTGGATGCCGGAGAGGAGGAGCTGCCGCAAGGACCCCAGGGGTTCGACGTGCTCGAGGACGGCTCGTTTGTGGTTGCCGACCCGCTGCGGGAGCGGCTCGCCTTCTATGACTCGACGGGAGTGTACCTGGCCTCGTGCGATCTGGGCCTGGCGCCACAGTCGGTCACGCGGATAGGAAGCCAGTTCGAGATCCGCGATCTGCATACCGGCGGATGGTATCGAGCACGCCTCCTGGAGGGCGAGGAAGGATCGGAGTGCATCGTCGAGGAGGCGCCTCCGGAGACGGTCGGCGTGCGGGCCGCAGAGGAGGCCGGCGAGGCGGAGCTCGTTCGCGACACCGTCAACTTCGGGACGATCGACTGGACCCGAGGAGCCAGGGCCGATCGGCAGCCGCTCGAGGTGTCGTATCGGAGCGATACCACGAGAATGGTCTCGCTTCAGGGTGTCGGGCCCGTCACCGGCGTCAACCGTGGATTCGGGGACGAGTTGATGGTCGTTGCCATCGAAGCGGCAAGTCCCACCGAGACGATCCGGGTGAGGAAGGAGATACAGGTTTATGACGAGACCAACCGCTTGGTCGCGCTCGTCCTTGACGTCCCCGCAGACTATTTCATTGCACCCGTAACCGAGTTCAGAATTCACGGACCGAAACTCTATCAGCTCTATACGCAGCGCGATGGCATTCGAATCAATGTCTGGAGCCTCGATGATGACGAATGATCACCGGCAAATACGCCCCCGTCTGCGGATGCTGCTGCTCCTTCTGATCCCTGCAGTTCTCATGACGGTCGCGTTCACCGCGCTCGTGCCGCAAGAGAACACCCTCCAGCCCATCAGCCGTGACTTCATGGTGGCGCTGGCCGACAGTTTCGCGCGATTCGAGTGGTCGCCCACGCGTCCCGAGAATCTCACGGCGAGCTGTGAGCAGGAGCAGCCGTACGGCTCCGACTGGGAGCTGAACGAAACCGTAGTCGGGCTGCCCTACGATTGGGGCGGAATGGACGATCCTGACGTGTTCCTCCGCAAACTCGGGGAAGGCCAGGCGGCCGGGTCGCACAGTTGGCACGGGTCGACGACGTGCACCACTGGGATGGACTGCTCCGGTTACGTCGGCTACATATGGGGAGTGCGCGATCCCGCCCAAAAGAAGAGCACGCGCTCGATCTACGACATTGCGGTCAAACCGAGCTATGCCGCGACAGGCGACTGGTTTCAGCACCTCAAACCGGGAGACGCCCTCAATAAACCCGGTTCGCACGTCGTCCTCTTTGCGGGCTACCGGCCGGACGGCAATCCCATCGTCTACGAGGCCAACGGCTCGGCCGGAAGGGTCATCAAGAACGATTGGAGCACCTGGGCCAGGTACAACGGGTACGAGCCGCTGGAGTATGGGGGAGTCATTCAAAATTGAAAATGTAAGGATTGGAAACGCTAAACGAGAAACGAGAAACGCTAAACGGAACGCTAAACGCTAAACACCCTGGCGGCCTTGAGCGTACCGCCCCCACCTGGATTCCGGCGTCCGGCGGAATTACTCATTGGGTCGCGGACCTCGGACTTCTGACCTCGGACTTTGGACCAAGAGCATGACCAACAAAATCCTAAGCATCCTCGGAGTCGTCATCCTTGTCATGGTAAGCGCGAATCTCTACCAGGGATGCACAAGTAGCGGCAGCGAGAAGCACCTGAACGAATTGATCGACGCAAAGGAAAAAGAGATCGGTGACTTGAAGAAGGGCTACGCGGGCATCATCGAGCGAGAGCAGGAGCTGCTGGAAGAGATAGGGAAGCTGAAAGACCGAGTCACCGCGCTGCGCCTCGACATCGCCGAAGGTGAGACGCAGCTTGACGAAGTGAAGAACGAACTAATCGACATAGACAGTGCGATTGCAATCATACACGAGCATACGACTCGCTCTGTGTCTCGCGGTATCGCCATTCTTGGTGACACCGGCGGCGGGCCAGGCGAGGGCAACGACTGAGAATCTAGTAGACCGGTTTCGTTCGGTCGTCGACGCGAGCGAACGACGACTGGCGCAGAGCGACACTGCAGTGATCACGCGGGTCGACGTGAGTCGCGCCCTGGTCAACTACGGCGTTTCATTCGTCGACCCTCAGGGCGTCGATCGCGGACCCACCACGACGCGGGATGTCCCGGAGGCGCCTATTCCCGTTTTGCTCACTCTGCCGGAAGACGGTACGTTGACCATCCAGGACGAGCTCGGAGCCCTCGGAGTCGTTCTGACCGGAAAGTGGATCGAGGACTACGCGCGCCTCATCAAGCTCCAGCCGGAATATGAACGGACGCTTGCGGCATACCGGGAGCAGGCCGAACTGTTCGACC
Organism: Rhodothermales bacterium; assembly: GCA_035512315.1. Classification (GTDB taxonomy): domain Bacteria; phylum Bacteroidota; class Rhodothermia; order Rhodothermales; family DATKEJ01; genus DATKEJ01. Next base: position 8,321 of record DATKEJ010000146.1, read on the forward strand.
AGCTCGTGGCGCGTCACGAAGCGGCGCTCCACCTCAAGGACGAAAAAGTTGTCCTCCTCGAGGAGCTCGTTCAGAAGCAGGAGGAGCGCGGGGACCTCTACAAAGATCTCGCCGAGGTCAGACGTGGAAGCTGGTTCACGCGTTTCGCCCGCGAAATAGCCTTCGAGGCGGGCGTCGTAGTTGGACTCGTTGCCGGCGTGATCGTCGCGAAGAACGTCGACTGAAAGTCGGCCAAACACATTTCCACCATGAAAACCTACCTACAGGCGTGCCTCGTCTACCTCCTCATCCTGTTCGGCTGCGGCACGAACGGATCGGATGCAGCCCGCGATCCTGCCGATGCGGGCACCGCGCCGGTCTCCTCCGACCCGAGTCCGGCCCGATCGAACGTCGCGGATCCTGATCGTGACGGCCCAACGAAGTGGGCATTGCTCATTGGAATTGACAAGTATCTGAATATAAATGACTTGCAAGGTGCGGCAAACGATGTCCGCATGTTGCGCCAGCTCCTCACGACCAAGTACGGTTTTCCGGAGGAGAATGTGGACACGCTCATTAACGAGCAGGCGACGCACGAGGGCATCGTGAACGCCATCCGAAGCCACCTGATCGCCAACGTACAGCCTGGCGATATCGTCGTGCTCCACTACAGCGGGCACGGATCGCAGATGAAGGATGCTTCGGGAGACGAACTGGACGGCCTCGACGAGACGATCGTGCCGCACGACAGCCGCATGCCGGGCCATTTCGACGTGACGGACGACCAGATCAACGGACTGCTGTCGCAGATAACGGCAGTCACGCAGAACGTGACGTTGATCTTCGACAGCTGCCACTCAGGAACGGTAACACGGGGTGCGCTCACGAGGAACGTCCCCGCCGACGACCGCCAACCGCCCGATCCTCCAGATTACGCGCGGAGCGTGGGCGGAGGACAGAACGTCGCGTTCTACCAGCCCGGGAGCAATCTTGTTTTGTTGTCGAGCGCAGTGTCGGATCAGCTTGCGGCGGAACACGTCGTCGGCGGCCGGAGCTACGGCGCATTCACGTTCTTTTTCGTCAAAGCACTCGAGGCCGCGACTGCCCCGCTCACATATCGAGATGTCATCGATCAGGTTCGGGGAAACATCCAACGATTCGCATACAACCAGAAGCCGCAGCTCGAGGGCGCCGGAGCCGAGACGTTCGTGTTCAGCGACTCGTCGGGAGTGACGGACGCCTATTTCGAAGCCGCTCCGCTCGGTTCGAATCGAGTCATGATTTCAGGTGGATCGGTGCACGGCCTGACGAAGGGCTCGTTGTTTGACGTCTACTCACCCGGTGTTCGACGTTTTACGGCCGACGTCCAACCGCTCGCCCGCGTGGAATTGACGAGCGTCGGCGCCGTCGAATCGGTCGCGCGGATCGAGGGGAATGCCGAGCAGGTGCCGCGCGCGTCGCGCGCAGTAGAAGTGTCGCGCAACTTCGCCGACGTGCAGCTTCACGTGGCGTATCACGGCCTGGAAACATCAGAGCAGCTCCAACAGGTCAGGGGACGGCTCGACGATTGGAGTCACATCAAGACCGTGCCTGAAGCCGAGCGTGAGTACCACATCCTTATCGCCGACGACGGCTCTCATCTGCTGATCGAGCGTGCGGATACCACGATCGTCTCGACTCCGATACCCAAGGGTGCAGCAAATGCGGTCGACCGGATCGTCGAGCAGGTCGACGCCTGGGTCAAGTGGTTCAATGTCCTTTCGATCACGAATCCCGCCCCCAGAGTGTCCATCGACTTCAAGATCAACGCGATCGAGCCTGACGGCGATTCGAGAAGTCCGTTCATGCAGCCGTCGCTCGTCGAGGAGGTGGCGACGTTGGTGGAGGGCGAGGAGTTCGAAGTGGTCGTGAAGAACACGTCGAACAGGGACCTGTTCATCACGCTGATCGACGTGTCCTCCGACGGCAGCATCAGCCAGATCTTCCCAGAGCCCGGCGCGGCCGAGAAGCTGACGAAAGGGCAGGAGTGGAGGGACCAGTGGCAAACGTTCATCCCTCCCGAGTTCGACAGCGTCAGAGACATCATCAAAGTCTTTGCGACGAGCCGGCCGGTGGAGCTTCACCCGCTGACTCAGTCGGGCGTGCGCAGCGTACCCGACGAGCTCGAGACCGACGATCCCCTGATGCGATTGATTCAACAGGCGATGATCGGCGGCACGCGCGGCGCCACACGGGTGGGCGTGGATGACTGGGTGACGGCGGAACTGGCGTTTAGGATCGTAAGGGAATGAAGATGGCAGATGGCAGATGGCAGATGGCAGATGGCAAATGGCAGATGGTAGATGGCAGATGGGCAGACCGTACCTAAA
>DATKEJ010000147.1:0-12441 GCA_035512315.1 Rhodothermales bacterium
GACGCCCATTACATTCGTATCGACGAACGACATCATTGGAGGAAACTCCGGGTCGCCCGTCCTGAATAAGGAGTTGGAGCTCGTCGGAGTCGCGTTCGACGGAAACATGGAGAACCTTCCGGGCGAATTCATCTACACGGACGAGACCGCGAGGATGGTGTCCGTTGACTCCAGGGGGATGCTCGAGTCACTCGACAAGATCTACGACGCACACCGAATCGTGCTCGAATTATTGAGGGGCGATCTGGTGAACTCAGAGCGCGAGGCGGACACGATCCTCGAAGGAACACAGGAGGTCAGAACGACCGTCCGCGGAAGGCGGAGGTAGGTCGGCCGATTCCTAATGACCGTCATCCCGGGCTTGACCCGGGATCCAGAAGTAACCTGGATTCCGGCCTTCGCCGGAATGACTGTCAGAAGGAGCCGCCACCACCAAGGGCCTTGAGAACGGCCGGTTTGACGGATGTGAGCCCATCGACGTCTCGAAAGTGGTGCGCCGCCAGGCCGTGAACAATCAGGGGCACCGGATTCCGCGTGTGCGTCTTCCGGGAGAGGTCCTCGAGATTTCCGTGATCACTGGTGACCACCAGCGACTGATCCGGTCGGAGCGAATCGAGGATTCCCTCTAGAAGCCCGTCGAGACGAGCGAGGACATCCGCCGCGCGTGCGCGATCTCGTGAGTGGCCCGCCTTGTCGGTTTCGAAGTACTCGAAGACGGTGAGACCGCTTTCTTCCGACAATCTGGTAAGGCGCATCCCGGCTTGTTGAGAGCTGATCACCTCATGGTTCGAGTCCGCCTCCGGCCACGACTTTCCGGTGATGTCTGCCGAGACGGCCATCCGTTTGCGAAGATCCTCTCCGGTTCGTAGACGAACGCCCGCGGAGGCACAGCAAAGGGTCGTCACCGTCCAACGCTGTGTTCGCTCGACGTACCGGAAGAAACGATACGGGTATGCGTTGGCGAATATGGGCGAGGTATCGGTAACTCTCGCGGCGTCGATGAAAAGATTGTTCGCGCCGATCACCGGCTTCGATGACGAGTGCGGGAAAGGCCCATAGTGGCGGCCGGCGAGCTTGGCGCAGTTCACGCCCGTAAAGAGCGTCGCCTGCCCCGTCCCGCTTTGAGGGAGGCCGTCGACGCCGAGATTCGCGTCAATCGTGCGGTACAGCGAATGGTCGCCGGCAAACTCCGGAGCCTCGGATGTGAGCCGCGCACCGCCCGTCAACGCCTCAACGGCAGGATAGCGGTTCGCTGCGAGTGGATTGATCGCGGGATCCGGAGCGCCGATGCCCAGCCCGTCGACGAATACGAGAAGGATTCGCTGGGAAGCTGTGCTCACTCCGGTACGTGCCTGATCGCCGCGAGCACCCAATCCATATCCACCTCATCTCGAATTACGTGTACCCGGTCGGGAAGCGGAGTCGTCGTGAGGGCGAAAACGGGCTTCCCCTGATCGAGACTCCACTGCAGCGCGTCCCACGTGAAACCTCCCTCCTGCGGCTCGATGAACACGGTGGCCTTCGCGATCGCCGCCTGGACCAGCGTCCTTTCCCTAACGTCGTGATCAAACGGACCGTGCGGCATGTGAAACGAGCTCGCCAGCAAACCTCCAGTTTTAACCGCCGAGCTCACTGACGATCGTAGCCCTGCCCCAATCTTCGCCAGACCGCATCCGGCCAGGAGCAGAGGTAGTGCGTTCTCGGACAGAAGGATTTTTATGATCACGGTGTCCAAACCGTCGGATGCCGAGCACGACACAATCGTCCCTGCGCTCGCAAGCTTGCGGACGAGGGTTTGGGCGGCTTCGAACGGTCCCTCAGCCACAGGAGCAGAGCCCAGGATGGCCACCGAAGGCTCGCCGAGCAGCTTGAGATTGCCGTAGGTGTAAAGCACATTCGGGCCGTAAGATTTCGGCAGCGCCTCGAATCCGGCGGGCCATCCGGCGTCCTCCGTGGTGAGGACCACGACCTGTCGCCGTGTGAGCTCGTCAATCGTCCGCTCTGCAGCGGCGAGCGCTTCTCCGACGAACTCCTGATCCAGCAGTCGATCCACGAGCTGGGCCGCATTCTGCACGCGACGGAGGCGGTTGAGAATCTGCTCTCGCGGGAAGCGCTCGATCTCGCCCAGACTCCCGAACTGATCCAGGATCTTTCTGGCCGTGACCCGTCCTACCCCATCCATTCCTTCGAGCGCGAGGATGGCGGCGAGGCGTGAAGCTGCTCCTTGTTCTTTGCCCGGCATTGCTGATCGGAACTGGATCGGTTTGACGGCCGACGAGGTGACAGCCAATAAACGGGTCTTCACGACGAAGTTCCACCACTCCCTCTAACGGTGTAACCGCGGGCAAAACGGTCAATTCGTCGAGAATCAGCGCGTGGAGTTTTCGCAAAACGGCGGCGCGGGCTATACTCATGCCTTTCCGTTCTCCAGCCGACTCTTTGACTTTGAAATCGCCCAAGACACCCGAAAGGCTACTCCGTGCCGCCGAGTTGGCAGGCACGCCGACGTACGTCTACGACGCCGAAATCATCAGGACGCGGTGCCGCCGGTTCAAATCCGCGATCGAGGGACTTCCGTCGCGGCTGCTTTATGCCGTAAAAGCCAACGCGAATCCTGCGCTTCTCGAGATCATCCTCGAGGAGGTCGACGGCCTCGAGGTCGTCTCCGCAGGTGAAGTCGAGCTGGCGCTGAGGTTGGGCGTAAAGCCGGACCGGCTGCTTTACTCGCCGAACAACATTACCGACAGCGAGATGGACTATGTGGCTGAGCGGGGCGTCCTCTTCAATGTCGGGGAGTTGAGCCGCCTACGGCGATTCGGCGAGAGGTATCCCGGCTCCGAGGTTAGCGTGCGCCTGAATCTCTGGTTCGGCGCGGGTCACCACCGGCACGTGGTCACTGGAGGAGAGCACTCGAAGTTCGGACTGGGCGCCGATCAGATCGGGACCGTCGTGGATATGTCGACGCGGCACGGGCTTCGAATCATCGGCATCCACCAGCACATCGGCAGCGGATTTGAAAACGCCGCACAATACCTGGAGGCCATCGACCTGCTTCTCGACGCGGCGGCCAGATTTCCGGACGCGAGATTCGTCAACGTGGGCGGCGGCGTGGGCGTCCCGTATCGCGAAACGGACCGAGCCTTCAACCTGCAGTCGGTCTCGGCGGGCTTGGCAGAGCGGCTGAAATCTTTGCCCGGTGAAAGCTTGCGAGCAGGTGCCAATAACGGAAATAAGGTGGCGTGCTGGTTCGAACCGGGGCGCTATCTCGTTGCGGAGTCGGGCACCCTGCTCGTACGCGCGACCGCCGTGAAAACGCTCGGTCGCAAAACGTTCGTCGGTACGGATTCGGGATTCAACCACCTCATCCGGCCGATCCTCTACGATGCGTACCACGAGATCTACAACCTGTCAAATCCGATCGGCAATCCGACGACCTATGAGATCGCGGGCAACATCTGCGAATCCGGAGACCTGTTCGCATCGGATCGCCAAGTGCAGGAGATCAGAGAGGGCGACCTGCTGGCGATCCTGGATACCGGCGCCTACGGCATGGCCATGGCGTCGCAGTACAACATGCGCGCGCTTCCGGCAGAGGTCGTCCTCGACGGCGACTCAATGACCCTGGTGCGGCACCGAGAAACCTACACCGAGCTGGTCGACCGGCACCTGCGCGAAACGCAACCCCGCAAACTCTGATCGCACGCTACATGACCGTCGAAACCTTCATCGTCAATCCGTTTCAGGAGAACTCGTACATCTGTCATCACGAAGGCGAGGCGGCGATCATCGATCCCGGCTTCTCCAACGCATTCGAACGCGAACGGGCTACCAAGTATCTAAAGGATAATGATTTATCCATCACTCACTTGCTGCTCACCCACGCCCACATCGATCATATCATCGATTGCGCCTACTGGGCAGACGAAACGCGCCTGGCATTCGAAATGCACGAGGAGGATTTGCCGCTGCTTGCAGCCTCGGAGGAGCAGGCGATGATGTTCGGCGTCCGCATGGCCAAGCCTCCGGAGCCGGGTCGCTTCCTGACGGAGGATGATACAATCCGGCTCGGAGGCGTCAAATGGGAGATCCGGCATGTGCCTGGGCACTCACCCGGCTCGGTTTGCTTTCTGGATCGCGATCATGGATTCGTGATCGCCGGAGACGCCCTGTTTGCAGGCTCGATCGGCCGAACCGATCTTTGGAGGGGATCGATGCCCGTTCTCCTGAACTCGATCCGGACCAAGCTGCTTACGCTTCCCGACGAGACCGTCGTCTATTCCGGCCATGGACCGTCGACAACGATCGGCCGCGAGCGTGAGACCAATCCGTTCCTACAACAATTCTGACGCGGAGCGACAACATGGCCACATTCATACTGAACCCGTCGAGCGACGACAAAGAATCGATCCGGCTTTCCGGCAAAGGCACGGTGACCCTGGAAGGTAAGGGAGGGCAGGTCACGGCACAGATCCTCCGCAATCGCCAAACGCTGGATCTCAAGCTGGACGGTCTTCATACGATCCGCTTCTCCAACAAGACGAAACTGAAGCTCGGTGCCGGCATGGATTACGACGTCCTCAAAAAGAAGCTACTCGCCTCCAGCCGCGTGCAGGTGGATCTACCGTCGGGAAGCAGTTTCTCGGTGCAGCAGAAGGGGAAGGAAGTAGGGTTTGCGCTGAAGATTAAGCTGTAGAATAGTTCCAGGTTCCAGGTTCCAGGTTTTGAAAGTAACGGTGTTCGTCACCCGGGCTCTGGACGCGTCCGGGACCGGGCCATTCATCACTCACTATTCATTACTCATCATCTCTACCACCTCCGCCCACGCCATCCCCAGACTCTCCCTGAAGAAAACTCTCGAGTATTCGAGGTTGATGGCGCTCGGAAAATACGCGCCGGGATGCAGAGTCGACGCTTCCTTGATGAGCCGGTTCGTGGGGGCCGGGATCGGCTTGACACCTTGGTTCTCGAAAAGACGCATCGATCGCGGCATGTGAGATGCCGACGTGACGAGGATGAAGGCCCGGTCGCCGAGCATCGAAGCGACCGCCTTGGCCTGGTCGTCGGTGTCGAGGGACAGCGCCTCGAGATCGATCCGGGTGGAGTCGAAACCGAGTTCTATCGCAGCCGAGGCCATCATGGCGGCTGACGAAACCTCTGAGAAGGGCGCGCCGCCAGATACAACGAGCCGGGCGTCGGGGTAGTATCGGGCAATCCTGATGCCTTCGGCCAGTCTCACGAGGGTGGATTCAGAGAGTCTTTGGAGGGCATCGAGGCCGGGATCATCGCTGACGCCTCCCGCCAGAACGACAACGGCCGCCGGACTAAGCGTCACCACCTCGGGAGAAAAATTCCGATAGCCGCCCTCCAGTTCTCCGAGTAGATACGTCGGCAGGGGCCTCGTCGAAAGAAGCAGCAGGAGGATGAATCCTAACGTCAGCCAATTACGGCCCTTCGGCGCAACCTTTCGCTGCCCGCGCCAAAGCCGGATGAGTCCGACGCCGAGCACAACCACGATGATCGGCACAGGGAAGAGGAAGGGGGCAATGATCTTCTTGATGAGAAACATGTCGAGGCGAACGTCGAACGTCAAACGTCGAATGTCAAACGTCGAACGTCAAACGTCGAACGTCGAACGTCAAACAGGCGTCGTGTCGCTTGTGGTTTGAATATCGGGATGCGGCACGTTAGCGTTCTTTGCGTTCTCTGTGCGGGAAAGTTTTCCTTCGCGGCTCTGCGTTCTTCGCGGCTCCGGCCTCGAGTGTCGGCCGCTCTTGACCACCCCCGGCTTCGCGCTTGCCACAAGCCTGAACTCGGCAAATAAGTTGTCGTGCTCAGCCGCCGCCTCGGTGAGGAGGACAACCACGGTTAGTGGTCGGACCTCGGACCCCGGACCCCAGACCTATTTAAGCAGCGTCACCGACCCCGCGGCCATCTGCTCTCCGACCTCAATCCGATAGAAATACATCCCGCTCGGGAGGCCCGACGCATTCCAGTCGACGCTGTGCGATCCCGACGCAAGCGTCGCGTTCACCAGCGTTCCGCGCTCGGTTCCATCCGCGGCGAAGATCCGCAAGGTGACCGGAGACGTACGTTCGAGGTCGAAACGGATCGTCGTCGATGGATTGAACGGATTCGGGTAAGCCTCGTGGAGGGTGAACAGCGACGGCAGCTCGTCCAGCTCGGTATCGACGCCCGATCCGATCTCGGTCTCGATGTTCGGGCCGAACTCGGATGTCGACATCACTTGTGGACACGACAGGCACGGGCTCGTCGGCAAGGTCTGCGTTGCCGTAAGCACCATATTTTCCGACTCTTCGTCACCAAGCGCGTAGCTGAATTCGAATCGCTCGGCGGTCAGCTCCTCGGTCGACACGGCCACACCGTTGACCTCCGGGCCGTAGGTGCCTGTGCTGTCGTTCAAGTCCACACCGGGCATCCCTTCCGTCAGCGCGATGATGAAGCGCATGCCCTCGCCGAATCCCGAAGGATCTTCGTCGTTGACCGTGCTGCTCTTCGTCGTCACGTCAGGCGTCGCCTCGAACAGCTCAATCAATCCCCCCGGTTGTGCGAAACCTTTGATCCTCAAGACACGGTCGGTGACGACCGCCTCCGTGATCACAGGATACGGTACGAGAAGGTTCGCTCCGCCCGTCCCGGAATCCGGGTTGTTCAGCGTCACACCATCGAAAGCATCGGCCGACGCTCCTGCGTGCAGATCGATGCCGAGTCCTTCGTTCGAGAAGATCTCGTTCTCCTGGAACCGATTGTGAGCAGTCGAGCCGGCGCTGTCTTCATTGACGTGAATCCCAACACCGTTCTCTGAGATTACGTTATGCATGACGTGCATAAACGAGGCCCCCGCGCGGATACCGACACCGCCGCTGAGATTTCCGAGCAGCGTGTTGTTCACGATCTCGAAACCGCCGGTCCCTTCCGTCTCCTGCGTGCCGGCCTCGATTCCGTTGCCTGATCTCGGATTGGGTATGCCGCTCGCGTTCGTATTGCCCCAGCTCAGGTTGCCCTCGGCGATCCCGCCGATCCCGTTGAAGTCAATGCCGTCGTGGTTGTCGGTCATGTGCCCGTTGAGGAAGACCTCGCAGGCCCTCACTTCCATGTACGACCGACCCAGGATGCTCAAAATGCCGACCTGCCCGTTGTAACCCACGTAGCTCGAATCGACCTGGAGGCTGTTCAGTCCCGTTTCCAGCGAGGTGGACGCTTCGACCACAATCCCGTTGCCCGAGTTTGCAAACGCCTCGGGGTCCGTACCGTCGGGCATCGGCCCGACGAGCACTCCATGGACGCGCCGGTTCGAGCCGGCTGAAACGATGATGCCGCCCTTGGCGACGATCCCATTCAGCGCACCGTAGATCGAGATGCCTTCGATCTCGACGTCGGACGCGGAACCTGCGATGGACAGCCCGTCAAACCCGAAGGCGTTGATCGCAATCTCCGGAAGCTGGTAGGTCGGAAGCACAAGACCGGCGGTACCGACAGTTCCACCCGTGCCGACGACCCCGGGATTCGTGTCTCCTTGGTTCGCCGTCTGGGTCGAGCCGAGGATGCGGGTTCCGTCTCCGGTGATGTCAGGCAGCGCACTGGCAAGCGTAATCGTCGCCCAGAGTCCGTTGTGCCCCGGATCGGTATCCGGGATCGAGAACACGATGTCGTCGGGTCCTTCCGACTCATTTGCATCGAGGAGCGCCTGACGGAGGGACCCGTTCCCGGAGTCCGACGTGTTCGTAACAAGTTGCTGCTGTTGAGCAGGCAAAGTCGTCGTCATCCCAAAGCTCAGTGCCACAACGGTGGGAAGTAGGGCAAAGCGCGGGGAGAACGTGAATCGAGTAAGGCGTTTCATTTCGAATGCGGGCTGCTCCTGCCCAGTTTTGGATTAGATGACTCGTGTGCTGAAAATAGTGCTTGCGCTCCAAGGAGACACTAAGACGGCGACGGGAATGACTGGCTTGGGGCCGACTATCGTCGTATCATCGGGGCCGAATTCGGCCTGTACCCTCCGCTTTTAGGATGTTCCACCGCACAAAGACATTTCTGCTTTTTATTGGCGCTGTCTCGGCGGGCAATGCGATTGCTCAGTCGGATTTCAGAGTGCCTCCTTACGTGCAGAATCCGGATTTCACGAGCATGTCGATCATCTGGTTCTCCGAGTCGAACCAGCCCGGCACCGTGATCGTGTCGGACGAGCTTGGATTGGTGACCCTGGAATCCAATCCGGTTCAGGCAAACGCGTTGGCCTATCCCATCTGGGAGATCAACACGCACCTCGACGAATTCCCCGGGGGCGTAGCGCCGCCCGCGCCGTATCGACACCGGGTTCGCTTCGACGGACTCCAGTGGGACAAACAGTACAATTACACCGTCGTTCAGGGCGGCGAGGAGTTCACGTCGACCTTCCGAACACCGCCCGGCATCCTCAAGTCCGTGCGATTCGCCGTTTATGGGGACTCCGAGACCGAGCCCGAATCCGATGGCGAAAAGGTCGAATGGGCGGATCCGACGGGAGGCGCACCCAACCGTCGCTATCTCATCGACCAGACGATCGGATACGCCAACAATTTGCAGATATTGCTGGAGCAGGATTTCGACTTCATCGCCATCGCGGGCGATCTCGTTCAGTCCGGAGGTGAACAGCGTGACTGGGACCGATTCTGGAAACACAACACACATCTTTCGGCCGACTCGAGCCTCGGCGGACGGACGCCTATCTTCGCCGTTCCCGGCAATCACGAATACTATGCCAGCCCGCACGCCGGACAGGGGCAGCTTCCGAAGGAATACCGCCAGCCGTTCTCGGAGGAGGCCGTGGCCCGTTATCGCACGTACTTCGAGACTCCCAGCAACGGCACCGGAGACGACCGTGAAGGCCGCTACTATCGCTTCAACTACGGGCCGGTAACGATGATAGCGATCGACGTCTGCAATAATGGCCTCAACCAGGGACCGGAAGATACTAATTTACAGCTACTTGGAGAGGACGACCCGAGCGGCGGCCCGGCCCCCTCCTTCGCTCCGGGCTCGCCCCAGTATACCTGGCTCGAAGAGCAGCTCGCCGACGCCCAGCAAGTCAGCCCGTTCACGTTCGTCGTCATGCATTACAGTCCCTACTCGGTCGGACCTCACGGATGGCCGGCCGGCGACGGACCGTCAGAAGACCCCCTCTCCGGCGTACCCGTTCGCGGTCTGACTCCCCTGTTCCACAAGTACGGCGTAGACGCCGTGTTCGCCGGCCACGACGAAATGTGGGAACGGTCGGTCGTTGAAGGAACGGAAGTACGACCCGGCGGACAGGAACGACCCCACGAAATCCACTTCTTCGACGTCGGTGTCGGCGGCGACGGTTTGCGAGGGCCTGTCGCCGGACTGGAAAATCTGTTCCAGCGATTCCTCGTCCACTCGGACGTCCCTGAATCCTGGGACGGTCCGCAGCTCCTCGAAGGTGGAAAACACTATGGACACCTCGAAGTCTCCGTCGATCGGACCGGACCTCACACTTGGGAGGCCACACTCACTCCAGTGTACGCCTTTCCCCTCTTTAACGAATCCGGGACACAGTACTTGGGATTCGAGCGGCGGATCTACGATGACGTGGTGACGCTTGTGACCGACGACAGCCCGACGATTCTCGCCGATGAAAATGAGTCGCCCTCCGGGCTCGCACTCGAAGTATCGGCGCCTTACCCGAATCCGACTTCCGGAGGGACATCCATCCGCTTCACCCTCCCCACACAGACTCACGTTGCAATAACGGTCTACGACGTTGCCGGACGCCTCGTAAGAACGGTCCTGTCGAGCACCCTCCCGCCCGGAGCACACGTGGTCGATTGGGATGGTGCAACCGACAGCGGCAAGCCCGCACCACCCGGCCTGCATCTGATCCGGATTGCTCTAGAGACCACGGTGATCGGTCGGACGGTGAGTGTGGTTAGGTAGTGCTTGGTACTTGGTACTTGGTACTTGGTGCAGGGTGCAGGGTGCAGGGTGCAGGGGCAATCGTCATCCCGGGCTTGACCCGGGATCCGGATTGAAGTCTCAGGGTGGGCCGAGTCCGTGGGCCGGGTGCACGATGCACTATGACTATGCACCCCTGAGTTGTTCGAGGTTCCAGGCTCCAGGTTCGAGGTTCCTTGGATTCCCTCGTCGCTCGCGGTGGCAACCAACTCCCGAAGTGACCCGGCTGCGCCCGGCTCCTCTTAAGTCTTCCCTGCTTTGGTGGATGGATGACCAATCGTTTTTCGAGGAGAGCTTCTTCTGGGCGGACTCCTCGATGTTCGATGTGTTCACGGTGTCACTCGTCCGAGGGTCGCCTAAGACGGCGCTCGCCGCCCCGTACAGCCTCGTCCTCACGGAGGAGACGGCGCGGAAATATTTTGGCGAGCAGGATCCCATGGGGCGCGTCCTCACCGTCGACGACATGGATCTCACCGTCAGGGGTGTGGCACGGTCGTGGCCCGAACAATCACATTTCTCGTTCGACTTTCTGGGGTCGTTCAGTACGCTGGAGGCCGAACAGGGCTCGCCGAGCGCAAACTGGAATTGGTGGGCGCTTGGCTATTACACCTATTTCCGGCTTGCTGCGGGCTCCGACGTGGCGACGGTAGGCGAGGCGGTGCGCGAGATGCCTTCCCGCTACATCGGCGAGCAAGAATCGAGGAGCGGATATCGGCAGTTCCTGTACCTCCAGCCGATTGAGGAAATCCATCTTACCTCCCACTATCGCTCTGAGCTCGAGGCCAACAGCAGGGAGTCGTAGGTCCTCGTCTTCGCGGCGGTTGCTCTGTTCATCCTCGTGATCGCCTGCGTCAACTTCATGAATCTGTCGACCGCGCGATCGGCCCAGCGTGCTCGCGAAGTGGGCGTGCGGAAGGTCTGTGGAGCAGTGAAACGGCAGCTGGTCGGACAGTTTCTGGGCGAGTCGGTGCTCATCTCACTGCTCACGCTGGCAATGGCGCTGATTCTGATCCAAGCCCTCCTTCCGCTTTTCAACAACCTGACGTTCAAGGATCTCTCGATCAACTACCTCAACCAGTGGCCGCTAACGGCCGTGCTGGTGACCGGGACGGTGATCGTCGGCTTGCTGGCGGGTTTGTATCCCGCCTTCGTGCTTTCCACATTCCAGACCGCACGCGTGCTGAAGGGCAGCTCGACGCCGGGGTCTCATCATGCATTCTTCCGGCAGGGCTTGGTGGTTTTCCAGTTCACGGTTTCGATCGTGCTAATCGTCGGAGCGATCATCGCCCAGCGTCAGCTCGGGTACATGCGCTCGGCCGACCTGGGATTCGACAAGGAACAGACTTTCGTCATCAATGCCAGGAACAGTTCGGTCCTGACCGATCAGTCCGACGCTTTGAAGGAGTCGTTGGGCAGCATCCCCGGAGTATCGGCCGTTACCGTGTCGTCGTCGGTGCCGGGTCGGTCCATGTTCACAAACGTTGCCGCCCGGAAAAGCGGGATGACCGAAGACGGACAGACGTTCTACTACCTCGCCGTCGATTACGATTTCATCGACGCGTACGGACTCGAGCTGATCGCGGGCAGGGCGTTCTCACGCGAGATGGGCTCCGACGACAGCCTGGCCTGGATTCTGAACGAATCGGCGTACAAGGCTCTCGGCTGGCAAAGCGCGGACGATCCCGTCGGTGAGGAGATGACCCGACAATTCGGCGACACGCGGACCGTCGTGGGCGTGGTGCGGAACTTCAACTACCAGTCGCTCCAGTACGCCGTCGAGCCGATCGTCCTGTTCATCCGCCCGACCTGGCATAACTACGCCTCGGTGAGACTGGCGACCGACCGGCTGGAGGAAACGATCGCCGCGGTCGAGCGGACGTGGACCGAGTTCTCCCCCGATCGCCCGATGGAGTCGTTCTTTCTCGATCAGGACTTCGATCGTCAGTATCGCGGTGAGGAGAGGATCAGCGGTCTGCTCAAAGTGTTCAACCTGATCGCCATCCTTATCGCCTGCCTCGGATTGTTCGCACTCGCTTCGTTCGTCGCCCTTCAGCGGCGCAAGGAGATAGGAGTCCGGAAGGTCCTCGGCGCCAGTACGCCCGGCATCGTGGTCATGTTATCGACGTCGTTCGCCCGGCGCGTGATCGTCGCGACCGCGCTGGCAATCCCGTTGTCTTGGTTTGCGGCGAGAAGCTGGCTGGCAAATTTCGAGAACCGAATCACACTTGGATGGGACGTTTTCGTCCTGGCCGGGATACTGGCACTGGCGATCGCGCTCCTGACGGTATCCTACCAGTCGATTCGGGCAGCGATGGTCAATCCGGCCCGGACGTTGCAGACGGACTGAAGTCGTTCGAGGTTCGAGGTTCGAGGGTTCGAGGTCCCGTCATACCGGACTCGATCCGGCATCCAAGTACACGCATTCCAGCAAAACAGAATTGCCGTGATTCAGGCTCAGTCGTCTCTCGGGCCAAG
>DATKEJ010000148.1:0-12265 GCA_035512315.1 Rhodothermales bacterium
CTACCCGTATTACCTCGTCAGCCTGCAGGCGCCTGACGGAACGATCCCTGAGTTCGGCGACGGGCGCTGGGCGACCCCCCACGACGAGTACTACGCCGTGATGGAGCGCGCCGCGACCGAGTTCCAGTCGGGTGAGATCAAGTGGAGCGCCCTCAGGATGCTCGAGTATATGGGCGGAATCGCGATCGTCGACGGGTCGCCCAGAGAAGGACCTGCCTTCGACACGCCAAGCGTCGGATTCGCCCGTACGCTCATCGATCGTCGCATATACGGAGATCCCGATCTGGCGCCGTCGGAACCGGCGTTCGCCTCCGGCGACGCCCTCGACGAAGTGATGGCGAAGAAGATCGTCTTTCGGTCGGGTTGGGATCCTGACGCGGCCTATCTCCTGCTCAACTATAAGGACGAAGGCTATTACAGCCTGATGCAGAAGAACTACCTGAAGCACGTTCTGGCCGTCGAGGAGGAGAAGATGCACCACGGCCATTCCGACGAGAACGGCATCAGCATGTTCATGAAGGACGGCACGATTCTGCTCTATGACGGAGGATACCGCCCGTTCGCTCCGAGCGGACCCTTTGGAGCCTGGCGATCCGATTACTTCCACAATCGCATCGTCGTACGCAACGAGCGGAAGGCAGATAATCAGGAGTACTTCGACATTCTCAGGAACTCGGGCGCATACAACGACGCGGTTCGGACTGCGAAGATCGACTTCCAGGCATTTGATCCGGTGGAGTACTCGCGGACGAGGGTAAAGGACCAGAAGACCGGTTACGAATGGGACAGGGTGCTGGTGAGGGATGTCGCCGAGGACTTCTTCATCATGGTCGACGCCGTCAGATTTCAGCGATCCGACTATTACACGGTCGCCAACGTCCTGCACACGCGCCAAATCCTGGATTCAGGCGACGGCTGGTTCGTGACCAGATACGATTCGCTGGCGGGCATGGATCCGAACCCGGGTGATCTCCGCCTGCTCGTTGTGTTCCCTTACGAGCGCGACACCGGGACGGAGGCCGAAACCCGATCACACCAGAACGAGACGGCGCTTTTTCAGGCAGTGTCGCAGTATTTCGAGGCGGGTCGCATCGAACCGTTCGTGACAATTCTGTACCCGATCGAGCCCGGCGCTGATGCGGAGGCGGTTGCTTCTCGGTTCAGGCTGATCCGGCATGACGAGGACGCGGTCGCACTGTCAATCGAGCGCGGCGGCCGATCTGAACTCGTCGGCGTCAAGCTCGACATGAATCGGGACCTGCTCAAGGAGGATATCCGTCCGCGATACACATACGAGTCGGGCAGACTCGCCTTCGGCGACGCGGAAACCGACGCAGATTTTCTCCACGTCGCACTTGGGGCGGATGGTCGTCCCCGTTTTGCAGCAACGCATCTCGTTCGATTCGACTATGCAGGAGAGACGATCTTCGACACCCCCGAGAGCCAGTTCTTTCAGGTCTGGGGCCGGTCGGATTTGAAGGGCAGGGCGAAGTGGCGAAGGTGGGATAATTATTGAGACGTGCGAGGTCAGAAGTCCGAAGTCCGAAGTCGTGGTCCGAAGGGTCCGTCATCCCGAACTCGATCCGGGATCCAGGCCGGGAACGATAAACGATAAACGCGAAACAACCGCCTTAAGGCCCTGGTCGTACTTGGTACTCGGTACTTGGTACTTGGCGCCAAGCCCCTCCGTGGTCTTCGCGCTCTCTGCGTGAGAAAGAGAATAAGTCCGATGTTCGATGGGCGGTCCGACCCGCTTTGGTGCTGCGCCGAGTTCCTCAGGGAACTGTACCACCAAGTCTCGGCCGCCCTTGAGCACCCCCGCTGAGCACTTCTCAGAGTCCGAGTCGGCGAGTAGCCTGTTGCGCTCAGCCGCCCCCTCCGTGAGGGGGACAGACCATCTGCCATTTGCCATTTGCCATCTTCCATTTGCCATCTTCCATCTGCCATCTGCCATTCCCCTTGATCCATTCCCGTTCTGAATCGCGCTTATATCAAGTACCGAAAGAAACCAAAGATTTGGGGGCAGTGGAGGTTCGGAGCGGCGCCCGCCGTTCCTGGAGGAGGCCACCGACACGACCGCGGGATTCACATCCAGAGTAGGGTTTCGCACCCATCCTCGCGGTTGTCACAAGCTATTTAATGGGGGTAATTATGAAGGCAGGTTACGTGGTATCAAGGTACCCGAACTACGCGCACACATTCATCGTCAACGAGATTCTGGCGCACGAAGCAGCCGGACTCGAAGTTGAGATTTTCAGCCTGAATGCGCCAGGTGACACGCACTTTCACGAGTCGATCGCTCAAGTCAAGGCGCCCGTACGCTACTTAAGCGGCGTTGGGTCAGCCGAAAGCCTCTGGACCTCGATGCTGGCCGCCGGCCAGTCATTCAAGGGTTTCTTCGATCGAGTCGCCGAGGTCCGCGAGACCGACGTCCGTGTCATCCAGCAGGCTATCGAGTTGGCAAAGCTGGTGGGCCAGCATGGCGTAACGCACCTCCACGCTCATTTTGCCACCGCCCCGACTACGGTGGCGAAACTGGCCGCCAGCCTTGCCAAAATCTCCTTCTCGTTCACGGCGCATACCGAGGACATCCTCGGAACAGTCGACGAGGAAGATCTCAGAAACAAAGTGAAGGCCGCCGCCGGCGTCGTTGCCGTCAGTGATTTCGGACTGGAGTTTCTGCAGCAAAGTCTCGGGAAAGACGCATCGAAAGCTGTTCGAGTATACCATGGACTCCAAACGGAGAGCCTGCCGTTTACATCGCCCGCAACGCGCCAGCATCGTGTCGTGGCCGTCGGTCCCGTCGTCAGATCGAGCGGGTTCGACGTCCTCGTGCGTGCAATTTCGAACTTGAATGCTCGGGGACAGAAGGTCGAGTGCACCATCATCGGGGAAGGTCCGCTCGAAGGGGAGCTGAAGAAAATGATCAAGGACGACCATGTCGAGTCGCTCGTTACGCTCACGGGCAACCGTCCGCACGCCGAGATCGTGGCAGCCCTCCGGACAGCCGCCGCGTTTGTTGCTCCCAGCGTGGTTGGGGAAGACGGCGAAGGTGGAGGCGTCCCGGGTATGCTGCTCGAGGCGATGACGCTGGGTACTCCGTGCATTGCGAGCGACGCCTCCGGAATCCCCGAGATCATCGTCGACGGCCACACAGGAGTCCAGACGCGCCAGGGCGATGCTGACGTGCTCGCGAAAGCGATCGAGAGGGTCCTGGGCGACGAGGTGCTCAGGGTTCGTCTGGCGCTCAAGGCCCGCGTTCTTGTTGAGTCGGAGTTCAACGTTCACAAAAACGCCGCTCGACTCCGAGCGACCTTCCTCGGCTCGGCGGCTGATCGGGCTGCGGCTCAGGCGAAGGCGGAGACCAACGGCAAGGTGTCGAGCGCCGTTAAGGAGCTGGACCGCGAGGAGCCGGGCGTGCAGGAAGAGATGCCGTCGATCTCACTGTAGCGGCCGCCGTCCCCCTCTTCGAGGGGGCGGCTAAGCGCGAACGTCAGCCTTCGAGGGCGCAGGCTTCAGAGCGCGCAGCCGGGGGTGGTCATAGGCAGCCGAGCGCCCCTAATGGGACACCGCCTACATAACCGTAATCGTGATTCGCTCGGAGACGACGGGCGGATCGTGGGGGATGTGAAAACGATCCCCTAAGACAAGCTGAAGGGTATGGCGCCCGGGGGACAGCTGGATATCGACTTCCGTCTGCCCTCCTCCGAAGTGAAGATGGCGTTCGTCGGCTGGGATCGGCTGATCCAGCGCCGGAAGCTTCTCCACGTTGATGAGGAGGTGATGGTGGCCGGTGCCGCCCACCTCAGTGCCGGCAGGCGCAACGCCCATACCTCTTAGACCGAACCTCACCGTAACCGGACTGGTCACGCAGGCCCCGTCCGCCGGTGAGATTATATAAACTCTTGCTTCCTCCGGAGAGGGGGTTTGGGGGATCTGCGCAATCGCGCCGGACCACGCGATCACCGGTGCAATGGAGGCCAACGTGATCCTGAACAGCCACATAGGGTTTGGGTTCGTTGATCGGCACTGCCGCGAAGCGACAGTTGGTGTGGGTTGCGGTTGTGAGCCGCCCTCTGTTGTGGCCTGTTTGACGCGTGGAATCAGGCGAGGATCCGATCTTTCCGGCCGGCGGTTCGGGCGCTTTCTTTGGCAGTCAATGTGGGGATGAGGAGGTGGGGATGAGGAGGCGGTACTTTAGGATCGGTCTGCTTTTATGGACGCAGTTGCTTGTCGCGTCCGTCGCGAGTTCGCAGGTCGGCGACCGAATTGAAACGTTCCCCAAGACAAGCTGGGACGTCAGAACGCCGGCAGACGTCGGGCTGGATGGAAGCGTGCTGGTCAGCCTCTCCGCGCTGGTCGGCGGTAGCGGCCTGATCATCAAGGACGGCTATCAGGTGTACAGTTGGGGTTCGCTGTCAACAAAACGCGATTGGCTGTCGGCTGCGAAGCCCGTAACGAGCACAATCCTGATGTTCGCTGTGAAGGAAGGACTGCTCCCGTCGCAGGATGCGCGAATCAATCCATTCGTGCAGCTGGAGTTCGGTCGCGCACTCGAACCCAAAGACTCCCTGATCACTTTTCACCATTTCTCCAACATGACGAGCGGATATGCGCTGCCGCTGGATCCGGGTGCTGGGACGAGATGGGGATACAACGACTATGCCATCAAGCTGTATAACCGTCTTCTGGCCAACCGGGTCTTCGGCGCTACGATGGACGACGTAGCGACTCATCCGCAGCGCCTCGGGGCACTCGGTTTCCAGGACGGGACCATCTATTCAACCCGGGAGGGGTATGGCGTTTCAACGTCTCTTCGCGATTTTGCCCGAATCGGCTGGTTCTGGCTGAACAGGGGATACTGGGACGGCGCACAACTGCTTCCGGATGACCTATTTGAGGTTCTACTCTCGATTGGCGTTGACGGAACGACCCCGCAGACCGCCGGCGGTCTCAACGACTACCTCAATGTCGGCACGTACGGCGGCGGAACAAATCAAACATCCGCCGGCCCCGGTGTATACGGGCTCAACTTCTGGAAGAACAAAGCCGGCACCCTGTGGCCCGACGCTCCTTTGGACGCCTACCAGGCGAACGGCGCCTGGAATCGGCATGTCGTGACGGTAATCCCGAGTCTGAAAATCGTCGCGGCGTGGATAAACTCTGTCGAGGCTGATCCCAACACTTTCGCGGCGCCGATGAACCAGGCCCTCAAGCTGGTGACACAATCGGCCGACGTTCCGTTCGTCGTGCCTGCGGGATGGAGCCAACTTTCCGTGCCGGTCAGGACCGACGACATGAGCTTTTCGTCCCTGGTCGACGACCCCGACGGCGTCGCGTTCCGGTTTGTCAATGGTCGATACGTCAGGGTCGATTCGCTCCATGTCGGCGTCGGGTACCTTGCCCATTCACAAGGCGTCTCCAGAACCCTGCGTGGGGAGCACATTCTCCCGCATCGTATTCCTCTGAAAAAGGGCTGGAACCTCGTCGGCGTCTTTCACAATGACGTCATGGCGACGGAGATGTCGTCTGACCCGCCGGGCATCATTCTTGAATACGTCATGGATGAGCAGGAGGCCTTCGCCGCGAACGAAACGGCGATCGGCCCTGGAGCCGCATACTGGATCCGTGCCTCCGGCGACGGGCACCTCGTCTATCTCAATGATCCCGCAGCGTCGACGCACTACCAAGGATTCCGCGCTGGATCCCGGATCAAAGCCCGCCCCGGACACGATCCGGGGTCCGGGATGACGAATCCCGCATCGTCGACGCATCACCCAGGATCCCCAGAATCCAATCGAAAGCAAAAGGCGCGACTCGCAGCGTTGGAACGATCCCCCACAGGAGATACCGGTGCCGGCGAAGGAAAAGCAAGCTTGAAGTGACCGTCAGATATCGGCGCATGATGCGTCGCCAGCCTGCCTCATATCGATCGAGACTGTCACTGAGAACGCAATCGACAGCCAACTGAGCCGCCTCGAATGCGAGCCGAATGCCCTCTCCGGTGATGGGATCCAGGAATCCCGCGGCGTCACCGACCAGCGCTACGCGGCCGACGGCAGCCCGCGTCGACACGCGTCGAAACGGCCCGGCTCCCTGAATCCCCCCGACCGCATCTCCGAGTCGATCCTGCAAACGATCGAATTGGCTCAACCCGTCTTCGAATCGCTTCGGATCAACGGAAATGATCGCGACGCCGGCTAGACCATAGTCTAATGGGGTCACATACGCCTCATCGGTATCGCCCAGATAAACGTCGACGAAGTCGGAGTCCTCGTTCGTTCGGAAATGACGCCGAATGCCGAATCGGCCGGGCCGGTCGCGCATCAGAGGAATCCCTAACGACTGTCTGACGGCCGAATGGAGTCCGTCGGCGCCGATGAGCCATCGCGCCTTCATCCCGGCGGCAAATACATGCCCGTCGGCTTGCGTCACTTCCCGAACGCGGCCTTGGAGACGCTCGACGCCGAGATCGCGGGCGCGCCGCCACATGGCATCCGAGAGTTCGAGGCGGCTGACCCCGAGCCCGGGTCCGTTCCGGAACCGTCCCTCGGCCGACGAACCGAGGCGATGGTATCTGACGCCCTCAAAGGTCCGGCCGGTCGTCAACTCGACGCCCATTTCATCGAGCAGAATGCGACCGGCGGGCATGATCCCCTCGCCGCACGCTTTGTCGATCGCTCCCTCGTGGGGTTCCATCACCGCGACGCTCAGACCGGCTTTGGCGGCAAAGATGGCTGCCGCAAGTCCTGCCGGGCCGCCGCCTGCAACGAGAACGTCCTTCATTTCGGGGCTGCCTCCGCAAGGGCCGCGTTCTCGACGCGGATCCGATGTCGAAGCAACGCTCCGTTCGCCAGGGTAAAAAGCACCGCCGTGATCCAGCCCGTGTGTACCAGAGGGAGCACGAGACCCTCGATCACCACGATCGCATAGTTGGGATGGTCGAGAAAGCGATACGGACCACTGGTAATCCGAGGGAGACCGGGCACTACGACGACCCGGGTGGTCCACCGATTCCCGAGCGTCCCGATGACCCAGAACCTGACCGCAGCGCTCAGCGTCACCAGCGCGAGCATCGGATAGCCCAGCATCGGGATGAACGGGCGGGCAAGAAGCCAGACTTCCAGCAGACTTCCGAGGAGGAGGCCGGTGTGCAGCGCAACCATGACGGGATAGTGACCCGATCCGTACTCGACGCCGCCGGCTTGGAGCTGAATGCGCTCGTTCCTCCGTGAGAGTCGCAACTCGAACAGACGCTCAACCCCAACGGCTACGATCAGGCATGTAAACAGAACCTGGCTCACCAACGCAAAAGGACCATTTCAGAGCAGAACCCCGGACCCATCGCGGCCATGAGCCCGAACATTCCGGGCTTCATGCGACCCTGGTCGACCGACTCGTTAAGGACATGCAGCACCGACGCGCTGGACAAATTCCCGACGTCCGCGAGCGACCGCCAGGTTACGTCGAGCGCACCGGGCGGGAGACGCAGTTCCGTTTCCATGGCTTCGATGACTTTGGGCCCGCCCGGATGGCATATCCAACAGCCGATGTCATCCGTCGAGAGGCCGTGATCCTCCAGGAATTTCTCCACGTCCCTCTTCAAGTACCGGCCCACCATCGCCGGCACGTCGGCGGAAAGCACGACTTTAAAACCGTCGGAACCCACGTCCCAACCCATCACGTACTCCGTGTTCGGATAGAATGAGCTCCTGCTTGCGATCACGGAAGGAGCCGATGCTCCGAACTCGCGGACGCGGTGGGATCCTGCACCGATGACCGCGGCGGCCCCGTCTCCAAACAATCCGCCGGCGACGATGGCTGGAATGGACAGGTCGCGTTTCTGAAGCGTGAGCGAGCAGAGCTCGACGGACACGAGGGCGGCGGTGTCCTCCGGAAAGGCACGCAGGTAATCGGCCATGCGGGCGACGCCGGCCGCTCCGCCGACGCAGCCGAGCCCGAAGAGGGGCGTCCGCTTGATGTCGGACCGAAATCCAAAACGATTTGCTAGGCGGGCGTCGATTGTCGGGACCGCTATACCGGTGACCGTCGTGAAAAAAATCGCGTTCAAATCCTCCGCCTTGACGCCGGCCGATTCGAGCGCCCGGCTCAATGCACGCTCCGCCAGATCGGTTCCGACTCTCAAATACGCCTGATTCGATTCCGTGAAACCGGCGAGCGGCGGATACTCTTCGAGGCGAAGCGCGAGGTAGCGGCGCTCGACCCGTACCGACTCAAAGAACTTGCGGAGCAAGGCGGGATTGTGGTCCTGGCCCTCCCAGTACCGGTTGAACCCGTCGATCAGCTCCTCTTGGGTGTAGACGTTATCGGGGAGTGCGACCGAGCTGGATACCAGCGCCGGAAGCGCTGTGTTCGTCGCGGGTTCTTCGACTCCATTAGAAGCCGTGAGGTGAACAGCGCGTTTCATTTAGACGCCCGACGTTCGACTTTTCAGACACTGTGTTTCGTGCGCACCTACCTTTAGACATCCAGTATCGTCGTAGGTTCGTATCGGTAACTTTCGCCACGAAACCGGTTTGTCAAACTGCACGGCCATGAGATTGTTGCTCGCACCAGTGCTCGTATCGCTCACCCTGCAGCCGGCCGTGGGTCAGCAAGCTGCCCAGACGCCGATTCTGCCCCCTCTCGACCCGTGGACGGGCGAAAGTGAACGATTGATCGCTTCGCCGGATGACCCGTGGCTGACGCCCTCCGAGGCCACGGGCCTGGTGGCGACTCCCTCCTATGAGGAGACCGTTGCGTGGCTTCACCGTCTGGCCGAAGCGTCTGCCGATTTGGAGATGATATCGATTGGGAAGAGTGGTGAATGGCGCGACATCTGGATGGTTGTTGCCGCTCAAGGCGGAGCCACAACGCCAATGGAGGTGGGGCACAATGGGCGCCCGACGCTTCTGGCCTACGCCGGAATCCACTCCGGAGAGATCGACGGCAAGGATGCAGGCTTGATGCTTCTGAGGGATCTGACCGCCGGCCGGCGCCTGCAGCTGCTGAACGACGTCAACTTCCTGTTCATTCCGATCCTGAACGTGGACGGTCACGAGCGGTCGTCGCCGTACGGTCGGATCAACCAGCGCGGCCCAAGCGAAATGGGGTGGCGCACGAATCGACGGAATCTGAACCTGAATCGCGATTTCAGTAAGCTCGAGACTCCCGAGGTGCAGGCTCTTGTAGCGACCATCGATGCCTGGTCGCCCGATCTTTATCTCGATCTCCACGTCACCGACGGCGCCGACTACCAGTACGACATTACCTTCGGCTACAACGGCCCGCATGGTTGGTCTCCCGCCATCGCATCCTGGCTCGACGGATCATACACACCGAGAGTAACGGCCGCCCTGGACCACATGGGTCACGTCCCGGGACCGCTGGCGTTCGGCGCCAATGGACGCGACATGGAGGAGGGCAACGTCGAATGGACCGCCCCGATCCGCTTCTCGAACGGATACGCAGACGCGCGTCACACCGCGGGCGTCCTCCTCGAGAATCATTCGCTCAAGCCGTACAAGCGTCGCGTGCTGGGGACCTACGTGTTCCTCGAAGCATCGCTTCGCGCGCTGATCGACAGCGGCAGTGCACTGCGGGCTGCTGCGGATCGCGATCGCCATGCGCGTCCCGACTCCCTCCCGCTTGCATTCGGAGCCACGCAGGCCACGCCGCCGATGGTGATGTTCAAGGGGATCGGGTCTGAGTTGCTCGATTCGGAAATCTCGGGCGGGGAAGTGGTTCGGTGGACGGGTGAACCGTACGAGCGGGAGATCCCGCTGATCGTTCTGAGCCGTCCGTCTGAGGTCGCGAGCCGCCCGGCCGCCTACTACATTCCCGCCTCGTGGTCCGACATTGCGCGGAAGCTCGCGATGCACGGCATTGTCGTCGAGCGCGTACACACCGGACGCAGCGTGGAAGCCGACATGTACCGCCTTCCCGAAGCGGCGATTCAGCCCGATGCGTTCGAGGGGCGCGTTCTCGTCACGCCGGGATCGATCCAAACGGAGCGTCGCGATCTCTGGCTGGCGCCTGGTTCGTACGTCGTTTCCACCGACCAGGATCTCGGGGATCTGGTCATGCTGCTACTCGAGCCCCGGTCGCCGGACTCGTTCTTCCAGTGGGGATATTTTCTCGAGGTCCTCCAGCAAACCGAGTACGTGGAGGACTACGTGATGGAGCCTACCGCCCGCAAGATGCTCGAGGAGGATCCGAGACTCAGGGAGGAGTTCGAGACCCGGCTGGCGGCCGACTCCACATTCGCGGCGAGTCCTCAGCAGCGGCTCGCGTTCTTTTACGAGCGGACGCCGTTCTTCGATGAGGAGTGGCGGTTGTATCCGGTGGGGCGAACTCCCTGAACACGGTCACGGTCGCGACGGATTTATAGGTCGCTCGCTTCGCTGACGCTCTTGGAAGAAAGTCACGTCCGCACCGTATTTATAGGTCCCTCAGTCGCTTCGCTCCTTCGGGATGACAAGGGTGCTGTTAATTAAGACGTCCGGGAAGGAGGGAGCGGCTCAGGGCGTGGTCCCCCTCCGGAGGGGGCGGCTAAGCGCCGAAACGTCACTCGGAAGGTCGGACGCCAGAGTAGTCGGCGCGCAGCCGGGGGAGGTTACCACAGTGCGCAAGCAGGAACACCGAAGGTTACGGCCGCATCGGATTTATAGGTCTCTCACTCCGCTGGCGCTCCTTGTACGAAGGTCACGTCCGCATCGGATTCATAGGTCTCTCAGTCGCTGGCGCTCCTTCGAGATGACAAGGGGGTGCTAAATCTGAACGTCCGCGCATAAAGTTCGCCGGTCTCGTCACCGCGCGTCGAGGCTAATTTATTGACGACCCTGAAGTTCAATTTCATAGTCATGACATTACCTTATATCTCTTGTCACGGCCTTTCCCCGCATGAAAGCCGATGTCTGCTGGTCAGCGCCCATCACGAAACGGAGCACAGCTCTGGCGATGCCAGAAGCTGGTGGAGTGGGTTCGGTCGGGTGACAGGCTCACGACGGTGCGGGCGGCGGAGCGTTTCGAGGTGTCGAGCCGGACGATCGCGAGCGACATCGAATACCTTCGGCAGATCGGCGTCCCGATCGAATACGACCGGCCGGCCGGCACCTTCGTCCTGACGGAGCCGTTCGGCAACCTGCCTCTCGTTGCCATTCGAAACACCGACCTTGCGGCGTTGCTTGTGGCGCAGCACGGGTTGCGGGCGCTGGGCGACGGCGTCCATGCCGCGACGTTGGAAGGCGTCGCGGATCGTCTGGCCGCGATGCTTCCGGAGACGGTCCATGTAGAGCCGGATGCGCTGGCTCGTTCGATCCGGTTCGAGCCCGGTCCACATGCGCCTGTCGACTTCTCCCTTCTGTCGGATCTCGAGCGGGCGGTTGCGGAGAGCCGGGCGGTTCGGATGGACTACTACTCGAACAGCCGGGCCGAGCTCACCGATCGGACGGTGGAGCCGTACACCCTGCTCGGCTATCAGGGGAAGTGGTATCTCGTTGCATATTGCCGCTTGCGCGAGGGGATGCGGGATTTCCGCCTCGACCGAATTCGGAAGTATCGAGTTCTGAACGAGCGGGTCGATCGGGACCCGAAGTTCGACCTCGAGGCCTACTTGGGTCCGGCATTCGGCATGTTCCGTGGCGACCGGACGTACGCGGTGCATGTGCGGTTCAGTCCGTACCAGGCGCGCTGGATTCGTGAGGAAATCTGGCACGAGAGCCAGATCCTGACGCAGCATCCGGACGGGGGTCTGGACGTGCGTTTCCAGGCGACCGGGCTGCCGGATCTGGCGCGGTGGGTGCTTTCTTATGGCGGCGAGTGCGAGGTCGTTTCACCGAAGGTGTTGCGGGAGAGGGTGAAGGGCGAGGTGGAGAGGATGGGGGGTGTGTACGGGCTGCATGCTGAAGCCAATCGCAAATAGAAGAAACCAGACAAGAAGGGAGTATTTGGATTTGAATCATCGGTTTAGTATCGCCCAACGAGCGAACTGCCCCGTTGAAGCGGCAGCCCTCCTCTTTTTCGACATGGAAACAACCAGTCTGTGTCCAGGGCGTGGTGCGCGGATAACGGAGATAGCCGTTCTCGACACTGCCAAAGTCCAGCTAGAGTGGAAAGACGAAGTCAATTCAACCGATAGAGTGCCCTCCCGCCTGCTGTCAACCTTGCTCGACGAGTTGAGTAGTGGTGTTGTGGTGGGACACAATGTTCTCTTCGATCTACGATTCCTTGCCTGCGAAGCTGAACGATTGCTGTTTGCCGGACC
>DATKEJ010000149.1:0-5640 GCA_035512315.1 Rhodothermales bacterium
CGAACGCCGCGCCACCCTCATGGCGAAACACCGTGACGGCGATATCGGTGTCGTGGAGGGCGTCGAGAAGCGCCAGGTAGCTCTCGCCCGGAACGCAGAAGATGCGCTCGACGCCGTTCCGAACCAGCGCCTCGGCAATCAGGACAGCGGCGGTTCGGCTCTCAGACATCGGTGACGGTGGCCGCATGGAGGGCAGAGCGGTCGCGCGTGTCGTCGGTCACCGAAACGGATCGAGCTTTCCCGGTTAGTGACGAGGTCCGGCATTGGTTCTCGGTCAAGACACGCCCATCGCAACGCCCATCGCTCGCCATGCTTCTGGCCCACGAGATGGGCGCAAGTCACCCTTGGGATCAGATTCGGTAGCCGGTCTTCACCATGTCGAGGTCAACCTCGCCGCGCGGCTTGTTGAGAAAGACCTCGCCGACGCTCAGCACCATCACCTGACCGGCCACTTCTAGAGCCTTGACCGCGTTCTGCTCGGCAAGAACGATGCCGACGCCCTTGCGACTGTGGATTTCGCGAAGCTTCCCGAAGAACTGGGCGACATACTTCGGAGCGAGTCCGGCGGTCGGTTCGTCAAGAAGAATCAGGTCGGGGTCCTGCATTAGCGCGCGCGCCACGGCGACCATCTGAGCCTCGCCGCCGCTCAGGCTGCCGGCTTTCTGATCGATTCTGTCGACGATGCTCGGGAAGAGCTCCAGAACCTCATCCTCCCGCTCCTTGTGGGAACGACCCCCAATCAGTCCGCCGATCGACAGATTCTCCCTGACGGTCAGGTCGGGAAATACGTTCTGTTCCTGCGGCACCAACGCGAGTCCCCGCTGGGCAAGCCTGTGCGGCGGTAGGCTCGACACGTCCTCGCCCTTGAAAAAGAGACGCCCCCCCATCAGTGGCAGGATGCGCGCGATCGTGCGAGTCAGTGTGCTCTTTCCCGCTCCGTTGGCGCCAAGCACCGCAAAAATATCGCCGGCAACCTCAAAGCTGATGTCTTTGAGTATGGCGACATCGCCATAGCCGCTGCTTACGCCGTCCAACCTAAGCACCGGGCTCTCCGAGGTACTTGATCTCAACCGTGCTGTTGCCGCGGATCTCCGCCGGCGACCCTTGCGTCATGATCTGCCCTTCGGCCATGAAATGAACGTGCTCGCATGCGTTCCAGATCACGTCGAGATCGTGTTCGATGATGAGCACGGACATGCCGTCGTCGCGGGTGAGCCGCCTGATTAGTTCGAGCACCCTGTCGGTCTGGTCCTGGTGCAGGCCCGTTGTCGGCTCGTCCATCAGCAGGAACTTCGGCTTCAGCGCCAGGCAGCGAATGATGTCGAGGAGCTTCTTCTCTCCGGCCGACAGCGCGTGTCCCGCCGGATCGGAAAACTGGAAGTACGAGAGATACTCTTCGACAGCCGGTCGCATCTCCCGTTGCATCTGCTCATCCGAGAACAGGCTGTAGAGCTTCTCGTATCGCGGCGGCGCGAGGGAAAGGAGAATCGAATCTACAATCGACAGGCTTTCGAAGTCCTGGATAATCTGGTTGGTGCGCACGACTCCGAGCCGGGCGATTTCGTCGAGAGACCACTCGGAGAGGACGACGCCCTCCGTGCCCGCGTTGAAGACGATGCTGCCGTGGTCGAGATTCACCTTGTGCGTGATGAGGCTCATCAACGTGCTCTTCCCGGCGCCGTTCGGACCGATCAGCCCCTCGATGCCATGCCGCCCGAGCGCGAGATTCTCCACGTCGACGACGGTTCGCCCGCCGTACGCCTTCCTGACATTCGAAAGCTGGATCTTTGGCTCTTGCATGTACCGATCGCTGACGCGACCTACTCCTATTTTCTTGCGCCGAGAATACCGAGCGGCCTGTACAGGAGGACGATCATCAGGGTCAGGCCGTAGAGCATGAGTTTGACGATCGGGAGGTATTGCGCGTAGCCGGCGGGTATCGGGACGAAGAGCTCGATCAGGAAGTCAAACACCGCGATTGTCGCCAGGACGCCGATCAACCCGCCGAGCGGCGATTGCCGGCCTCCGACGATGAGCGCGATCCAGACTGAGAAGGTTACCGTCGGGGCCACGAGAGTTGGCACCAGAAAGTGCTGGATGGATGCGCTCAGAGCGCCGAAGAAGCCCATCGCTCCCGACGTGACGGTGAAGAAGATCAGCTTGTGCCGCAGTGTCGGCTTGCCGATACCACGAGCCAGCACCTCGTTGTCACGAATGCCCGCCAGCAGCCGGCCGTACGGCGCTCGGCGGAGGCGCACGGCATAGAACAGCACCCCGCACGTCGCGACCAGTATGATAAGGAAAAGGCCGAGCTCAGAGTCGCCGCCAAGATCGAGGGGATACGGAATCGAGCCGAGCCCGCGTATGCCTTCGGTTAGCCACTTCTCGGTGGTCGCCAGATCGGCGACCACCGTTGCGAAGGCAAGCGTCGCCACGAGTACCGATTGGCTGTCGAGATCGAGGATGATCCAACCAAGAACAAAGGCCGCCAACGTCGCTAGCGCCGTGGCGAGGATCAGGGAGGGAAGATAGGGAACCCCGTATTGGAGTAGGAGCACGCCGAACCCGTACAGGCCGAGGCCCCAGAATCCGACGATCCCGAAATTGACGATCCCCAACTGTCCGAACTGCATCTGCAAGAGTGTCGCCAGCGACACATAAACGAGGATGATGGACAGCGAATAGAAGACGTAGGTCGGGAGACCCATCGACTAGGCCCTCGCCCGTTTGAGCCTCAGGACAACGATAAACAGCAGTAACAATGCAATCTCGCCGTAGAGTGGCGAGGCGACCAGGGCTATCCCAGCCGTGATGATGCCGGCACCGAAGCTGGCGAGCAGTGCACCGCGAACGTTTCCGATGCCACCGACGATCGACACCATCATGACGATGAGGATCAGCTTCCAGCCAAGCAGCGTGTTGACGAACGAGAAGACCCCGTAGAACACGCCGGCGAGGCCTCCGGCCACCCCGGCGATGAACCACACCAGAACCGACACCCTGACCGGATCGATGCCGCTGACCAGGGCGAGATCCTCGTTGCTGGCCAGCGCCCGCATTCGCTCGCCGTAGGAGGTGCGGTAAATGAAGAAATAGAGAGCGATGGTGATCGCCCCCACGAGGATCAGGGCGACGATCTGAAAACTCGTAATGCCCATGCCAAGGAAGGAGTAGTAAGCCGGGGAAACATTGTCGAAGTTGTAGAGGTCTCCGCCGAATACCAGTCGGGAGCCATAGCGAATGAAAAAGGAAAGCCCGACGGACAGGATGATCATCTCGGTCGGGCCGACGCCGCGCAGCATCGCCGGACGAAAGACCAGCAGGTAGGTAAGGACGCTGACCACGCCGGAGAGCAGCGCCGCGGGTACGATCGTGAGGTAGAAGTTCAGGCCGAGGACGGAGTTGAAGATAACGGCGAAGAACGCACCGAGCGTGATGTTCTCCGCATAGGCAACGTTGATAAAACCGTTGAGATAGTAAATCAGCGTGAAGCCGACCGCAGCGAGGACCAGCGGAGCCGCCTCGATCAGACCCAGGGTCAGGGCGTTGGTCAGCCACGACGTCAAGATCGTCACCTGTCAAACCACAATTGTGAACGTGAGGATACTATCGTGAGCTGGGTGCGGATGCATGCCGAAGGACATGCATCCGCAGTCTGGGCGTCAGTCAGATGCCGAGCCCTTCGGGCTGCGACTATTGGCTCATCTGCTCGTTGACCTTGACGTTCAATTCGAGGATGTCCGTGTCGTCGAGCAGCTTGACCTGACTGAACTCGGTCGGGCTTGCCCATTCGAAGACGGCGAACAGGCCGGATACGACGCCGGTGTCGTTGTAATCGTACTCCCCGGTCACCCCGCTGTAGTCGATCTCCTCACCGTTTCGCAGGGCCTCTATGCCCTCCTTGTAGGTGTACACAACCTTGCCCGGTCCCATCGCAACGTCGCGGACGTGCTCGGCCCAAACGCGGGCATCGGTCGTTCCCGCGGCTTCGATCGCAAGCGCCGTGACATTGAGAAGGTCGTACATCTGCATGGTGTAGGAGTCGCCCGCCGCCGAAAGGTCGGCATACTCGGAGTTCTCCCACTGCTCGCGGAAGAAGTCCCATGCCGGGCTGTCGGCGTGCGTGTATCCGACCACCCAGACTTCCTTGTGCCGATCGATGGCGCCCATGGTAGCGGTTTGCGGAAAGTCCGTTGAGATCCAGTTCGGCTCGCCGAGGAACATCGCCGACATACCCATCTCGGCTGCGTTCTTGACGATGATGCCGCCTTCTTCCGCTTGCGCGAAGACGAGCAGGGCGTCGGGGTTGAGGCTGTTCGCCTGTGCGACCTCGCTGCGATAGGATGTCTGCTCGGTCTGAATGTCGATTTCGCCGAGAACGTCCATTCCCAGGAGCTTAGCGGCCACGGCCGCGGTATCCTGGGCAACCTGCATACCGGAATCTTCCGTGCCGATTACGACAACGGTCTGCGCCCCGGCCTCCTTGGCCTGCATTGCGGCCGCTGTCGCCTGGGCGGTGTCCATTGGCGATCCCCGGAACAGCGGCTCGACCGGAGTCCCGCCGAACTCCTGACGCTGCGAACCGGCGTGCACGGACGGCATCATCGGCCGGCCGTTGGCGGCGACGTGTTCGATGATCCAGTCCCTGTACGACTCGTAGCCGCCGGCCAGATTGAAGAGAATCTCGACGCCGTCGATTTCCACCAGCCGCCTGGCCGCCTGCGCCTCGCCCATTGTGCCGAAGTCCTGATGCACGCCGACCATCGGGCGCCCAAGCGGCGGGTTCTCGTTGATCAGTCCGAGGGTGAAATCGATTGCTCCATCGAAGTGCGGACCGAAATGACTGTACGGGCCGGTATGCGGGCTGAGATGCCCGACCTCGATCGGTTCCTGGGCATTGGCAAGCGACAGGCCGCAGAATGCCAACGGAACCGCAGTTGCAAGGACGATAGTTTTCTTCATGCGTTTCCTCCATATCCGACAGGGACAGTCCGTCGTCGTTCACGGACGTCTCTCGTTGGGATCGCGATTCGGCCGAGTCGCTCCAGCCCGAACATCCCTAGGACGCACTCTACGAGGCCGCATCGCAAGGCAGTTACGACAGGGTATTGCGATTTACCGGAGTGTCCGATTTTTGTTCCGCGCCCCGCTCGCACGTCCGGCCGGCGTCCGCCCTCCCGCCGGTTCCGCGCGGCGGTTCGACAACGCTTGCGCCCAAGGCCTTCAGTGAACCGTCGAAGTCGCGGCTCGGCGCAGGCTGCTCGGCGGAAAGCCGACACGATCCTTGAAGAAGCGGCTGAAACTCGACTGCGCCGAGAAGCCGAGCATCGCTGAAATCTCGTCAATCGTCGTGTTCGAACAGACCAGGAGGTCGATCGCGCGTTCGACCAGCAGACCGTCGACGAACATGGTCGGCGCGACACCGACCGATTTCCGAAACTGCTCGAAGAAGCGCGAGCGGGAAAGGCCGACGCTCCTGGCTATTGTCAGGAAATCGGGATGGAGCCGCGGCTCGGCAATGAGCTGGCCGACGGCGCGGCGGATGCGATAGTCGGACGGAGTGGTGTTAACGGCGTCCCTCCCGGCAAACTGGCTGGCACCATCGATCAGGTCGGCCACGGCCGTTTCGAGGCGCTCGAT
>DATKEJ010000150.1:0-8683 GCA_035512315.1 Rhodothermales bacterium
CCTTTGACGCAGTGACGTGGTATGGACCCGGTGTCGTTCGAAAGGACGATAAGGGCCGGGCCTGGATGACATTTGGCCGTGAAGTGGCAGTCGTGACTCCACAGAATGACGGATCTTACAAAGTCGAAACAGAACCCTTCCGCAGGCTGATCGATGATCAGGCGGGACTTGCGGCCATTGACGGTGACGTCGTCTGGTTCACCACGCTCGACGGTGTCGTCCGTTACGACCAGGCGGTGGCCACACAGGGAGTCGACCCGCAGCAATCCCTCATTCGCTCGGTGACGGCCGGCCGAGACTCGATGATCTTCGGCGGGTTCGGGACCGTCGGGCCGTTGGCGTCGCTGCCATACGATCATAATTCCGTTCGATTCGAGTACGTCAACCCGATGTACCAGGAATCCTCGCAGAACCGGTATCAGACCTTTCTGGAGGGGTTCGACGCCGAGTGGTCGGAATGGTCAAACGAGACCAGGCAGTCTTTCACGAATCTCTCGCCCGGGAGGTACACGTTTCGAGTGCGTGCCCGCGACGTTTCGGGACGCGTTGGTGGTGAGGCTTCCTACGACTTCGAGATCCTGCCCCCCTGGTACAGAACCTTCTGGGCTTTCGGCTTTTATATGCTGATGCTCGGCGGCGCCGGGATTGGTTTCGACCGCCTGTTCCGCTCGCGAGTCGTAAAGAAAGAACGCGCCCGTTCCGAACTCCTGGAAGCCCAGCTTCGAGTCCAAACTGCCGAGGCTCAGGCCCAGACCGTCGAAGCCGAGGCCAAGGCGCTACAGGTCGAGAACGAGCGCCAGAAGAACATCGAGCTGCTCAGCGAAATGGGGCGCGACATCACGGCTACGCTCTCGATCGCCGGCATTATCGATACTGTCTACGAGAACGTAAACGCGCTGATGGATGCGGCCGTCTTCACGATAGGCATCCACAACAATAACCTCAACCGGCTCGATTTTCCGGCGACGCGCGAGAAGGGGGAGTCACTGGAACCCTACTCGATCGACTTGGACGACGCGAACCGGCTGGCAGTCACGTGCTTCAAGAATCAGGAAGAAGTCGTCATCAACGACTGGGCTACCGACTACGTCAATTACGTCAAGCAGCGGACCGCCCCGGCAGCCGGAGAGGATCCATCATCCATCCTCTACCTTCCCCTCGTTTCGAAAGGTCGGGCAATAGGCGTCATTACAGCGCAAAGCTTTGAGAAAGACGCTTACACCGACTACCACCTCAACATCCTGCGAAACCTTGCAACCTACGCCGCCATCGCGCTTGACAACGCCGAGGCTTACGATCGGCTGAACGCAACCGTCGAGCAGCTGAACAGAACGCTCAAAGACCTGAAAACGACGCAGGAGCAGCTCGTGACGCAAGAGAAGATGGCCTCGCTTGGCCAGTTGACTGCGGGCATCGCGCACGAAATCAAGAACCCGCTGAACTTCGTGAACAACTTCGCGGAACTGAATGCGGAACTCGCGCGCGACCTCAGCGAGGAGCTCGCCAGTAATCGAGATCGGAGGATAGAGGACGTGTACGAGGAGCTGAGCGACATGCTCTCGAGCCTGAAAATCAACGCGCAGCAGATCTCCAAACACGGTAAGAGAGCCGACTCGATCGTTCGCAACATGATGCAGCACGCGAGCGGATCGGCCACCGAACGCTATCGGGTCGAAGTCAATGCGTTCGTTGAGGAATACATCGGATTGGCCTATCACGGTATGCGGGCGACCGTCCCCGATCTGAAGGTCGATATCGAGCGTCGATTCGACGAGCAGGCCGGGAACGCCGAAATGGCCCCGCAGGAACTGGGCCGGGTGATCGTGAACCTCGTGAACAATGCCCTCTACGCCGTGCACGATCGGTCGAAAACCGCAGGCCCGGATTTCAGGCCGACGGTTACGGTCACGACAAAGAGGACCGGCGCGGAGCTCGAAATCTCCGTAGCCGACAACGGTCCCGGCATACCACAGGCCATTCGAGAGAGGATCTTCGAGCCGCTTTTCACGACCAAGCCGGCCGGCAGCGGAACCGGCCTCGGACTGTCACTTTCGTTCGACATCGTGACGCACGGACACAGCGGCACGTTGCGCGTCGACAGCGAGGAAGGAAAGGGGGCGACGTTTGTCGTGACGCTGCCCAAATAAGCTTCAGACACCACAACTTCAAATACCACACATCGGGTTTTCGTTTTGCCCTGCGCAGTCCGTCCGATGGATCTACCTTTGGACCGCTCATCCCCAACTGCGCTTATGAAAGAAATCTTCAGAAAACTCATTCCGGCCGGCAGTCTCCTGTTGCTCCTTGCGGGCTGCCGCACACCGCATGCTAACAGACCGCTTCAAATCCCCCAATTAGACGCAGGAATCGGTGCACCCGTCGAACCAGAGCTCCTCGCCCCCGGGATCATATCGACTGGGAACGGGGAGCGCGACGCAGCCTTCACGCCTGACCATAGTGAGTTCTACTACACGCTCTGGACTGGAGCCTTCGGCGTCATTCTCCAGATCCAGCAGATCGAGGGCGGATGGTCGGAGCCTGAGACGGCCCCGTTCTCCGGTCGATTCAGTGACCTCGAACCATTTGTGACTCACGACGGGAATCGCCTCTTCTTCGCATCCAATCGCCCGGTCGACGAGGGCGGAGACGTTAAGGACTATGACATCTGGTTCGTCGAGCGCCAGGGACGTTCTTGGGGTCATCCGATTCCACTCGGAGCCGGCGTGAACACCCCGGCCAATGAGTTCTACCCCTCGCTCGACCGTGAGGGCAACCTCTACTTCACCGCCGCTTACGAGCATTCGTTCGGCGGGGAGGACATCTGGATGAGCCGGCCTGAGGAAGGCGGCTTCGGCGCCTCGGAAAACGTCGGCCCGGGCGTCAATACGGAGAAGGACGAGTTCAACTCGGCCATCTCCCCCGACGGATCGTTTCTCGTATTCTCGAGCTTCGGTCGTGAAGACGGCCTCGGGGGCGGCGACCTCTACATCAGTTTCCGCGACGAAACCGGCGCGCTGGGTACGGCCCTGAACGCAGGAGCCGACATCAATTCCGCGTCCCTCGACTTTTCCCCCGCCCTGACACCCGACGGCAGGACGTTCATTTTCTCAAGCCGGCGAACCACCATCACCGCGCCCCGAGCCGAGCCTTGGACCTACGAAGACCTGATCGGAGGCTTGAATGCGCCGGAGAATGGTGACCTTGATATATATCGCGTCGACGCTGCCTTCATAGAGCGCCTCAGCCAGGCCATTGAATAATAGTACGATTCCTCTCCACGGCCGGCTGACCCGTCTCAAGATCGATCAGCCTGCGTTTTCGCCAGAGGCCTCCTCCATATCCGGTGAGCCTGCCGTCTTTGCCGACCACCCGGTGACAGGGGATCAGAATCGCGATCCTGTTGTCGCCGTTCGCTCGGGCGACCGCCCGAACCGCGTCGGGACTGCCAAGCCGGACCGCCAGTTCGCCGTAGCTGATCGTCGATCCATATGGAATCTGTCGTAACGCGCTCCAGACTGATTGCTGGAACGGCGTACCGGGCGTTTCGAGTTCTAAGGAAAACGTCCGCCTTTCGCGATCGAAGTATTCCATAAGCTCTGAACGAAGCCGGTCCAGGACGGTGCTGGCGCCGGGAACGAACAGACAGTTCAGCCTCTGGTGCAGGCGGCGAATCTGCGTGGGAAGCATTCTCCGGTCGGCAAACTCGAGGAGGCAGACCTTCTCGTCGGTCGCACCGGCAATCATGGGTCCCAGCGGTGTCGGAATTCGGGTCAACGTGACGGTCCGGGTCGCCGCCGCTTGCCGAGGCGACAACCCGGTCGCCTGACGCAGCGCCTCATTGAATCCGCTCAGTGATTCAAATCCGGCCTCGTAGGCAGCGCCCGCGACATTCTCGCCATTCCTTATCTTACCGATCGCGCCTCCGAGGCGTCTGGCGCGGCTGTAAGCATGAAACGTCATTCCTAACTCCTTTCTGAACCACCGTCGCACGCGCTCCGGTGTTAATCCCGACGCGCGTAACTCCTCGTCTCTCCATCGTTTCAAGGGATTCTCGTCAACCGCGTTGAACAGCGGCACGATCCACTCGGGATGTCTGCCCGGCGGTACCAGCGGTTTGCAGCGCTTGCAGGGTCGGAAACCCGAGAACAGCGCATCCTTCGCTCCCGCAAAGAACGTGACGTTTTCGGGTTTTGGTTTCCGAGCCGGGCAGCTCGGGAGACAGAATATCCCGGTGGTCTTGACGCCCGTGTAAAAGACACCGTTATAAGCTGAGTCGCAGGATAGAAACGCGGCGATCATCTCGTCGCGCGCCGGTAGTTCTTGTGTGTTCATGATGAAAGGTCGGGCGCGAAGGGGAAGAATTCATCCGAAAAACGGACGGGGAATTTTCAAGAAGTCCGAGGTCCGAAAAGACCGGATCCCAAACGACGAAACCTCAAGAGTGTCATCCCGCGCCCGACCCGGGATCCATAACCCTCTCCTCCAGTCGCCGCTCTCGCAAGGAACCTGCCGCCCCACGATGCATTCGCACGTCTACTTATCCAGACCATTCCACCTATGCATCGCATTCAAGGACTCCACCACATAACGGCGGTCGCCAGCAGCCCCCAGGCAAACGTCGATTTCTACGAGCAGGTCTTGGGACAGCGTCTCATCAAAACGACCGTCAACTTCGACGATCCGGGTACCTATCATCTTTACTATGGTGACGAGATTGGCACTCCCGGAACGATCCTGACGTTCTTTCCGTGGCTTCACATGGGACGCGGCAGGTCGGGCGCCGGCGAGACGGTCGCCGTGGCCTATCACGTGCCCTCAGACTCGCTGGGATTCTGGGCAGAACATCTCGAAAAACATGCCGTCGAGGTATCGCGGGTAGGTGAGCGATTTGGAGAGCAGGTCTTGGAGTTCGCCGATCCCGACGGAATGATATTGGAGCTGATCGCAAGCGGTGAGGTCACAGGACTTCGGCACTGGAACAGCGGCCCGATCCCGGAAGAGCATGTAATACGGGGCTTCCAGGGCGTCACACTCCGACTATCCTCGATCGAAGCCACCGGCGCACTGCTCACCGAACAGTTCGGTTATGACTTCGTCGGGCAGGAGGGGAGCCTGTACCGGTACAGGGCGGGATCGGACGTCGGTGCTGTCGTGGACATTGAACATTTGCCCGACGCGGATCGGGGGCGCTTCGGGGCGGGTTCAATCCATCATATCGCGTTTCGAACAGTCAATGACGATGAACAGAGAGAGTACCAGAAGGCACTCCGATCGGCCGGGCACGACGTGACGGAAGTAAGGGACCGCCAGTATTTTCATTCGATCTATTTCCGCGAGCCGGGAGGCGTGCTTTTCGAGGTCGCGACGGATGCACCCGGCTTCCTGATCGATGAGGATGTCGCCGGCCTCGGCAGCTCGCTGAAACTTCCACCCTGGATCGAACCGCGCAGGGAATACATCGAAAAGCGCCTTCCGCCGATCAAGCGCCATCCACCTTCTTCGGTTTCCGCAAAATGACGGATGCTCCTCTTGGCGGTCCGCATCGCGACGCTTTGGTCCATACAGCCGGCGCAGGGATGGAGGCCGCCGCATGTGCCGTGATTCTCATCCATGGCCGCGGAGCGTCTGCCGAGAGTATCCTGGAGTTGAAGCCGCTGCTCGATTTCCCGGATGTAATCTATCTCGCGCCCCAAGCATCCGGATACACCTGGTATCCGTACAGTTTTCTCGCGCCTCTGGACCGGAACGAACCCGACCTCTCGTCAGGGCTTCAGGTAATCACCGACACGGTCGTGAGATTGGACGATGCCGGGATTCCCGCTGAACGTGTCGTCATCGGCGGGTTTTCGCAAGGCGCGTGCCTCGCAAGCGAGTTCGTGGCGCGTAACGCGCGCAGGTTCGGCGGGTTGATCGTCCTCAGTGGAGGCTTGATCGGCCCGCTCGGAATGAACCGATCGTACACGGGCTCGCTCGACGGAACGCCTGTCTTCCTTGGCTGCAGCGACCGAGACCCGCACATTCCACTGGAGCGAGTCGACGAAACGGCCGTCGTGCTAACGTCGATGGGGGCCAGCGTGGTTAAGCAGATCTATCCGGATCTGGGCCACACGATTATCGGAGATGAAATTGACCACGCACGGCGAATCATCGCATCCGCTGCCGGCGTCGCGTGAACGTCCGAGTCATCAGCGTCCGGGCATCGCCAGGGCTGACTTCTACGCCTCCTGGGCAGCGGACGGATCGGGAGGCCTCATCGTGAAGTACGCCGACTTGCCGGCCGAATCAGCACAAAGCCCTTCATAATTGCCCGTCGGGTGCAATCCCAGCGCGCACTTGAGCGGGACGTCCCCTTCGGGCTCATCGAAGACGAACTTGAGACTGTCGGTGGTCACGACCACCTCCCGAGCCGATCGGGATTCCATCCCCGTCATCCCGATAACGATGGTCAGATCCTGGCCCTCGTAGCTGAGCCGGTAGTAGACCTCCGAACGAAGATCAGGGTGATTCAAAGGAACGACAGTGCCAGTCCACTTGCCCTCCGTCAGGACGGGAGGAGGCTGGTCGCAGCCTGAGATGACAATTCCAAAGGTGATGACGATCAGGGAAGCGAGGTTGCGCATAGTATTGTGTCGAGTTCGAGGCTGCTAACCTACCGGTTTGAAGCCGTGACCGCAAGCAGGAACCATCCGAGAGCACGATTTCAACATCGGGGATGACTCCCCGCGTCCGATCCCGGTTCACCGACTCCCGGCTGTTACGAAGGCACTATGTAACCCCTTGGGCGCAGTGAAAGATGTCGCACCACTGAAGATGGCACCGCTCCTCCTTAACTTCGACAACAGGAGCACCCGCCCAGCAAACACCAACTGCAGAAGCCCCGCCGTGTCGTTCGACATTGTCAAATATGATTCCGCCCGCGCCTTTCTCGCCCGCGCTTCGGGATGGCTCCTGAAGGCTGAAGCCGAAAACAATCTCATCCTCAGCATTGCCGGACGGAGTGAGGCATCGAGCGAGGCAGACGACGGCTGCCTGTTTGCAACCATCGAGTCGGAGGGGTACATCGTCGGGTGTCTGTTCCGCACACCTCCCTACAAGCTCGGACTGACCAGCGTACCCCTGAAGGCCATCCCTGTGTTGGCCGAAGCCGTGGGAAACCAATTCGAGACCTTACCCGGTGTGCTCGGGCCGCACGAGGAGGCGCGATATTTCGCACGGACCTGGTGCGGACCCCGAGCGCTCAGCTTTCGACCCGTTATGGACCAACGAATTTATGCGCTGGAAGAACTCGTGGAGCCCGATTCCTGGCCCGCGGGGAGTGTTCGAACGGCCACCGAGTCAGACTTCGGACTCATTGTCGATTGGCTGAGACACTTCTTCGAAGAGACACGGATGCCCATCAGAAACGCCGAGGACATCGCAAGCCGCCTGGTGCCGGCCGGGGAGATGTCGCTTTGGATTGCTGACGGGGTCGAGGTCTCGATGGCCGGCATTACCGGACGGACGCCGCACGGCGCGCGTATCGGGTTCGTCTACACGCCTCCCGACTACCGAAAACGAGGCTTCGCCACCGCCGTCACCGCAGCCCTCACTCGAAGCGTGCTGGGAGAAGGCCGGCTCCGTTGCTACCTGTTCACCGATGCCTCGAACCCGACATCCAACCGGATCTACCAAACCCTCGGGTATCGCGCGGTCGGAGATGTTGTGGATTATCAGTTTTTTTAGGGGTCCGGAGTCCAGAGTCCCGAGTCCGGCGACGGGGCGGTCCACAACGTGCCGAACTGACGATGAGTCCGGAGTCCGAGTCCGAGGTGCGACCCGCGATTGGGATCTGCGGTCCGGCTCCGACGTTTCGAGAATCGGCCGTCCGGGTCGACGACTTTCTCTACTTTCTGATTTCTGCTTTCTGCTTTCTGATTTCTGCTTTCTGATTTCTGCTTTCTCCTGTTGACTCCTCATTCGTTAGTTCCTAATTCCTAATTCCCCTAATTCTTAATTCCTAACTCCCCATGACCGATCCCTTCGTAAAGGCCTGTGTAGAAAACGACAAGGAACTGCGCTCGCGGGTGAAGCATCTCGGTCGATTGCTTGGGGACGTGCTGAAGAGCCAGTCGAGAAAAGAGACCTTTCGCATCGTCGAGCGACTCCGGAAAGGCTTCATTCAGCTGAGGAAGACGGGGGACCCTGCCGGCCTCGAGTCGTTGAAACAGCATATCTCGACGCTGAGCCCCGAAGCGATGCGACCGGTCATACGGGCGTTCAGCTACTACTTCCAGCTCGTCAACATCGCAGAGGAGAGCTTCCAGCACCGGCAGCGGCGTCACCTCGCGGCTGAGCAGGGCGCGCACTGGCGAGGCTCGTTCGACGCGTGCCTCAAGGACCTTCGCGACGCCGGCATCGGA
Source organism: Rhodothermales bacterium (assembly GCA_035512315.1). Taxonomy (GTDB): domain Bacteria; phylum Bacteroidota; class Rhodothermia; order Rhodothermales; family DATKEJ01; genus DATKEJ01. The sequence goes on from DATKEJ010000150.1 coordinate 8,400, forward strand.
CCCGCCGGGCTGCAGGAGCTCCTGAACCATCTCCTCTATCTCCCCGTGTTCACGGCACATCCGACCGAATCCAAGCGACGAACCATCATGCTCCAACTGCGGCGGATTTTCCAGGCGGAAGAGCAATTCAATTCGGCCGAATTGACCGTCGATCCCCGCTCGCGTCCTCGAGACGATCTCATGACGCGCATCCAGACGCTCTGGAAGACCGACGAAGTGCGACCGGCACGCCCCGAAGTCCGTCACGAGGTGAAGATGGGGCTACACTATTTCAACGAGGCGAT
>DATKEJ010000151.1:0-3174 GCA_035512315.1 Rhodothermales bacterium
GATTGCACCGCCCGATCGGTACCTGTTCGAGCTGAATCAGGGCGATGCCGCCAATCTGGTAAGCGACTTCCTGATTCGCGCCTATCCTCGCCAGCACGTGGCTTCACTCCAACACAAACTCTTCAAGAGTCCGGAGTTTTGCGGAGCATGCCACAAGCAGTTCATAGACGAGGAGATCAACAACGTCGGATGGGTTCAGCTCCAGAACCAGTATGACAACTGGCGGAAGAGCCGGTGGAATCACCCGGGTGATCCCACACGCACGGTTGAGTGTCGTGAGTGCCACATGCCTCTGACGGATTCGTTCGATCCGGCGGCGGGAGACGATCTCGACTACAATCGGACATCGAAAGACCGCAAGCACCGCAGCCACCGGTTTCTTGGAGCTAACCAGTTTGTGCCGGAGCTGCTGGACCTGCCGGGCGCGGAGGAGCATACCCGACTGACGGAGGCCTGGCTGCGCGGAGAAATCGAGATTCCGGAGATCGAGGGAAAATGGAAGGCGGGTCCCGCCGTACCCATCGAGCTCGTCGTTCCTCCCGAGGCAGTGCCCGGCGAAAATGTATCCGTGCAGGTGGTTATCACCAACAACAAGCCAGGACATGACTTCCCGACAGGGCCTCTGGATATCATTCAGTCCTGGATAGAAATCGTGGTGACGGACGAAGCCGGGAACACGGTATTCGCATCGGGCCAACGTGACGATCGAAATTTCATTCAGCCCGGCTCCTTCATGTTCAAGGCCGAGCCGGTGGATCAGTACGGAAACCTGATCGATCGGCACAATCTGTGGGAAATGGTCGGCGTTCGCTACCGACGCAATCTCTTTCCAGGCTTCTCCGACAGAGCGGAATACGTTCTTCTGTGTCCCGCCACGACCTCCAGTGGCGACGCAGCGAGGTATCCCGGCCAGTACAATTTTGAGGTGCCGGCGACGAGTTCCCGGCATCTGAAGGTGAGCGCGAGATTGCTGTATCGAAAGATTGACCAGACCCTCCTGAACGTGTTGTACGGTGAGAATTCGGGCATCACGTCGCCCGTGACCGAGCTGCACTCGGATGAGAAGATCATCGCGGTGGTCGCTCGTCAGCCGACACGCGTCGCGGGGCGAAAAGCGGTCACCGCAGGCCCAAAAGTCGCGACGACGGACGTCGCAGGGACAAACTGAACGCTCATGATCCGATCGCTTCCTCGACGAAAGCGCCATATCGCTGTTACGACTTTCATCGCGGGGGCTCTCGTGTTGGCCGGCGGGGTTGTTACGTGGTTCGTCCTGGCTCCCGGGCAGGTGTACCGTCCAGGTGAAGCGATCGCGGGACTTACCTCCGATCTCGACCGGGAACTCCCGCCCGACTATCCCCATGTTACCTTCATCGACGCCACTACAGAGGCGGGAATCACTTTCGAGCACTTTGCCGCCCCGCGAACGAGCCAGCTTCCGGAGGATATGGGCTCGGGTGCCGCATGGGGAGACTTCGACACCGACGGCTGGCTCGATCTCTACGTCGTAAATATGGCCGGCAACCTGGAGGCGACCGTCGAGGAACTCCGGACGTCTCAGGCACACAGCACGCTCTATCGCAACAATCGCGACGGCACATTTACGGACGTGAGCTCGCAAGCAGGTGTCGACCTGCGCTCCTATGGCATGGCGGCGGCCTGGGGCGACTACGACAAAGACGGATGGGCCGACCTCGTGGTGACTTCTTACGGCAGAATCGTACTGTATCGCAACCGGGGCGACGGCACCTTCGAAGACATGTCGTCGCCGACAGGAATCGGAGCCGAAGAGGGATTCTGGTCCGGCGCATCCTGGTCGGACTACGACCGCGACGGTCTGCTCGATCTATACGTCACGGGATACGTCAAGTACAGCGGTACGGCAGGCGGCGAAGCAAGCGTTCAGTATGACGTCGTCACGCCGGCGAGCCTCAACCCCTCTTCCTTTGAGCCCGAGAGAAACCTCCTTTTCCACAATACGGGTGATGGTAGGTTCGAGGAGGTAGCGCTCAGAACCGGCGTGCAGAACTCTGAGGGTCGCAGTCTTTCAGCTGCGTGGACTGACCTCGACCAGGACGGCTGGCCCGATCTCTACGTCGCAAACGATGTCTCCGACAATGCTCTATACAGGAATCTCGGCGACGGCACGTTCGAAGACGTCAGCCATCAGGCGCTCGTAGCGGACTACCGCGGCGCGATGGGAATCGCGGTCGGCGATTGGGACGGCGACCTCGACACCGACTTGTTCCTGACCCACTGGATAGCTCAGGAGAACGCGCTATACGCCAATACGAGGTCGGACCGCATTCGGAAGTCCGGAATTCCGGGTATCCTTCAATTCATGGATGTGGCCGACCGATTTGGCCTCGGTCAGATAGCGCTGGACTATATCGGATGGGGGACGTCGTTCATTGACTACGACAATGATGGGAGGCTCGACCTGTTTGTGGTCAACGGCAGCACCTTCCAGCGAAACGAGGATTTCCGGCGGCTCGTGCCGATGAAGAGCCAGTTGTTCTGGAATCGCAATTCGCAGGAGGGATTCTATGACGTTTCGAGTGCCGCAGGGCCCTACTTCGAGGAATCGAACGTGGGTAGAGGAGCGGCGTTTGGGGACTATGACAACGACGGAGACGTCGATGCTTTCGTGGTGAATCACGGAGGCGCGGGAGCGCTGCTTCGCAATGATGGCGGAAATGAGAATAGCTGGTTGGCCGTTGCCCTTCGGGGTGTCGAAAGCAACCGTTCGGCGTTCGGCACCAGGATCCGGGTGGTATCGGACAGCCTCGTTTCGGTCCGAGAAGTTGGCGCGCAGGCCTCTTACTGCTCTCAAAACAGCCCCGTCGTGCATTTCGGGCTCGGCCGGTCTTCGAGAGTCGACACGCTGGAGATCACCTGGCCGAGCGGACTCGTGGAGATTCTGCTCGACGTCGCGCCGAATCAAATTCTTCGACTGGTCGAAGGGGAAACTCTGGCCTCGTGAAAGCCGGCTCGATCATACTGCTTGCCGCGGTGGTCGGTCTCGGCTCAGTCATTCTCCTGACGCGCGGTGACGACGACGAAAGAGGGTCGTCAGAGTTCAGCGCAGACACATCCAGAAGCGCTTCGCGTGATTCCATCGACGCTTTCTGGGAATTCTATCGCACTGCCTCAAACCTGAGGAGGGATGGAAAC
>DATKEJ010000152.1:0-27060 GCA_035512315.1 Rhodothermales bacterium
ACCAGGTGAGTGCCGTCGCCTCCCCGACGCTTCACGAATTCGCAACCCAAATCAAGATGAGGAGCAAGTCATGAAAACGATCATGAAGCTCACAGGAGCTATCGTTGCAGTATCCATCTTCGCTCTCGCGCTGTCGACATCGGCGTTCGCGCAAGAGACTGAAGTGGACGCGACGATGAAGGCCGAATCCGAGATGGAATCCGCCCTCGGGACTGTCCCGACGATGTTCGAGGTCTATCCCGAGCATCTCCGTGGTGCCGCATGGGAATGGTTCAAAGCGACGCAAAGTCCGGATGCAACCGTTCCCGGGAAGTACACCCAACTTATCTCTCTAGCGGTGTCGGCTCAAATTCCATGCGCCTACTGTGTGTACGCCCACACCAAGATGGCAAAGGCGGCAGGCGCAACGGATGAAGAAATCCAGGAAGCCGTTGCCAGCGCTGCAGAGGTTCGTCACTGGAGTACCGTTCTGAACGGCAATGCGGTGGAGCTCGAGGCGTTTAAGGCTGAGTGGGACCAAATAATGGCCCACATGGAACAGCAAAAAATGGCCGAAGGAGCAGGCGGCCAGTAGGGACATGCCGGTAGCGGCAGCGAAGGCATGTCCGTCAACGGAGCGCGAGCAGACGCATCGCATCCGCAGCGGGGTTGATCCGATGTAGCACGGTTGCTTTAGCGCCGTGCGTCCTTAGGGTCAGGCCCGGGCCCGTCTTCGCTTCGCTCCGCTCAGCTTCGCCGGGCAGGCTCCCTCTTCGCAAGAACAGCGGTGGCAACCACCTCCCAAAGTGACCTCCCCCGGCTGCGCCCGGCTTCTCTTGAGTCTTCCCTACTTTGGGGACAATGCGTTCAGTCGGGCTTAGCCGCCCCCTCGGGAGGGGTGACCACTGCCTCTGGACATGGTCCCCCACTGGAGGGGGCGGCTGAAGCGACCGGTGAATCTCGACGCGGCCGGGAAGAGTCGGACGGAGCGGAAGCCGGGGGAAGTTACTCTTGCAGCGCTCGCGCGGACGTTCTCGCTCGCTCGGAGGCATGGCTCCGCAGGGGCGTTTAGCGTTCAGCGTTTAGCGTTTCTCGGCCCCACGACAACCTTTCGTCCCTTCACGGTGATCCGCCCCTCGGCAAACAACCCGATCGCCTCCGGATACACCCTGTGCTCCAACTCGAGCACCCGCGCCGCCAGCGTCTCCGGCGTGTCGCCGGGCTCCACGCGGACCGGCTCCTGCAGGACGATCGGCCCCATGTCATACTCTTCGTCCACCAGGTGTACGGTGACGCCGGTCCACTTGACGCCGTATTCCAGCACCGCCTCATGAACGCGCCGGCCGTAATATCCCTTGCCGCCGAACGACGGAAGCAGGGCGGGGTGGATGTTCACGAGCCGGTTCTTGAAACGGCGCACGACCTCCGTCGGGACCTTGCGGAGGTAGCCGGCCAGCGCAATGAAATTGATGTCTTTGGACTCCAGTTCATGGAGAATTTGGTCGGTGTATACCTGGTCAGACTCGAAGAAGCGAGGTGAGAGAACGACCGTGGGGATGTCCAACTCCTCCATCCGCAACAGCACGCCTGCATCGATCTTGTTCGACACGCAGAGCCCGATCCGGGCGTTGAGCTTCCCGTCCCGGATGGCATCAGCAATCGCCTGCGCATTCGAGCCTCCACCCGATGCGAAGATGGCGACATTCAGTGGAAAATCTTTCATTTTAAGACGTTACGCGCTCCTTGAAGACGAGCTCGACCTGATGGTCGATTACGTCCAGGGACGCCTGGATGCCAACGGGCATCGTGTTCTTCACGGGAAAGTGACCAAACTGGAGGTTGCCGGCGACCGGACCGTGCACATACTGGGCGTAGTGGTTGATAACCTCTTCGTACGTCAGGGTCGGCTTGTCCGGATCGGGCGTCCAGCCTGAGAATGCGCCAAACACCAGGCCACCCAAACGGCCGAGAATCCCCGTCAGGTGCAACTGCGCGAGGCAGCCGTCGATGCGGTATGGCGCTTCGCCGACGTCCTCGAGATACAGGATGGCGCGATCGAGCGATGGGAGGTACGGCGTTCCGATCAGGGCCGTAATGACGGACAGGTTTCCTCCGAGCAGGGCGCCATCGACTCTACCGGACCGGATTCCGGTCAGGATCTCGCCGTTCGGTCCCTCGAGTTGCCCCGACCATCCTCCCGTCGCAATGTCCCAGAAGATCTGCTCGGTCCGCGCGTCGAGGTCGGGCCATTCGACCGCGACCATGGGGCCCTGAAGACCGCGCCATCCCGACCGCTCGTACAATGCCATATGGAGCGCCGTAATGTCGCTGTATCCTACGAGGATTTTCGGATTGGCGCGTGCGGCCTGGTAATCCAGAAACGGGAGGATCCGGAGACACCCGTATCCACCCCGGACGACAAAAATGGCCTTGATGTCCTTCCGCTTGAGCATGCGGTTGAACGAGGCGATACGTTCCTCGTCCGATCCCGACAGATAGCCTTGGGAAGCAAATTCCGGAGGATCGAGCTCGACGACGAATCCGAGCGACTCGAGCCGGTCGATGCCCTTTTGTAATTGCCTGGGATCGATAGGCGCGCTGCCCGGGGCCACGAGGCCGATTCGGTCGCCGGGAAGTATCGGAGGGGGTTTCAATGCGATGCGCGCATCACTGAGACTCCTCAAAGTCCTTGGGCTTCGCCAGTGTGGCCTCGTCCTGATCGCTCACGAGCTCGACGGTCGATTCCGATCTGCTTCGTTCGCTGGAGCGAAGCTTCCTGCGCATGGTGATTCGTCCCGGAAGCCAAGCGAGGTATCCGATGAGCACGCCCAGCAGGAGGGTCGAGATCAGCAGGAGCGGAAGAGGAGCCCCGTGAATCGTGAAAAAGCCAAAATTGATGTTTACAGAAAGCGGATTGATCACTGCGAAGACAATCGCCAGGGTCGCTATGATCAGCGAAACGACTACGGCAATACGCATGGGATTGCGGTTTGGTGTTCAGCGCCCGATCTAAGTGGCGCGAAAGTTTGGTATTTGAAGTTTGGTATCTGGAGTTTACAACGTCCCTTAATGTAAGCATTCGACGTATGTACGCGCTCCGCCCTCCCGAGTACTTTCCGAGTCTGCCCTTCTGGGCCCTGATGCTCCGCTGCGAGCGTATCGTCCTTGCCGACGGTTTTCAGTACAGTCGCCAGACGTTTCAGAACCGGGCGCGCATTCGGAATCCGACCGGGTGGCAATGGCTCACCGTGCCGCTTAGAGGGCGCCAGCATGGCCGCGCGATCCGCGACGTCGAGATCGACAACACGGTGCCGTGGCGCGGCAAGCACTTCCGGGCGCTCACGTTCAACTATCGGTCGACGCCCTACTTCGAATTCTATGAGGAGAGGTTCGCCGGGCTGTACGAACAGGATTGGCCGCGTCTCGGCCCACTGACCGTGGCATCGGTTCGCCTGGTGGCACGACTCATGTCGCTTGATGCACCCGAGGTTCTCTCCGAACGAGACGACGAGGCCGAACCACCGCTTGCAAGCGAGTTGCTCCTCGAATCCGATTCACCCGACCTCCAGGGCACCCGGCTGCGATTCGACGAGCCGGAGTACCAGCAGAACTTCGAGGGATTCGAGCCGGGAATGTCTATCCTTGATCTGCTGTTCAACCACGGTCCCGATACCAAGTCACTGATCGCAGGCGGCATCATCCACCCGCCCGATCCGCGAAACAATGGGTCTGGCCCGTGATTAGACATGCGGTTCCCTTCTCGCCGGAAAGAATCATGATCCGCGGGAATGAAACGCGTGCGATCGAGGTCAAATTACCAGGATTATCCGTGAGTTCAACGTAATGCCGCACGCCTGCCCTTCGGAAGCATGCACTGACAGTCGGCGGAGCTGCACCATGTACCATGTACCATGCACGGGCGAGCGCCTCCGACAGATGCTTGGCGTCGCGCTTCTGGTGCTGGTTGGAATTGGAACCATGGCCGATTCGGCGCTCGCCCAGTCTGGGACTTTCTTCAACCAACGCGACGACGAGTACCGTCTCCTCGGCTTGAAACGCGCTAAGGAGGCATACGAAACCGCGAAGGCCGAGTACGAGCGACAGAGGGCGCTTGGCGACAAAAAATTAATATCCGACAAGGAAGTCGAGACCGCCCGCCGCAACTTCTCGGACGCCGAGGTCAATTATCAGCAGTCGCTTCTGGCCGTTGTTTTCGAGCAGCAGTACGTCGTCGTGTCGTCGGCGATCAAGTATCAGAAGGGCGGCACGCGGAAGGGCGTCAGGCTCACGCTTGAAAACGCTTCAGGTGGAGGGGCCGAGTTCCAGAAACTCGTGGGAATCGACGACGAATTGTTCCGCTCGCTCCAGCCGGACGTGGTCAACAACGTGTACGTGTCGCTGCTCAACGACGAGAATGCCATCATCAGCCAGCCGTATGAGAAGAAGATCGATCGCATCCGGTTTGGGGAGCCGGTGAGGGTCGAGTTCGCGCTTCTGCAGGACGTCGATGCGGTCACCGTCTCTATGATTTATGGCACGGGCACGACGAGCAGCCGGAAGATCTACTTGCAGAAGGACGCGTCTGTCAACATCGTTGCGATCGCGGCCGAGCAGTTCTCGCAGGAGGTCGAGCTGGGCGGATCGACCGATTTCAGTTTGACGCTCGAGCTCTTCAGCGGCGAGTCGAATACGTACAAGCTCGAGGCGGTGAACCTGCCGCCGCAGATCAACCGCTACTTCGTCGATCCGACGACCGACAACCGGCTGAGCCAGTTTCAGTTTACTGAGGGCGTGAACACACGACGGGCCGCGCTGCGGGTGTTTCTACCCGATCGTCCCACCGAAGAGGTAATCATCGACAGGCCGCGCGTGTTCTATGCGCTGGCCATTCCGCGCGAACGCGTCTCGGAGATTGGTTCGTTGACCGAAACGATGACCGAAGAGCAGATCCAGGCGATCAACGTGGGGTACGAACGCCTCGAACTCATTCCCAGGGGAATCGGCGAGTTGATGGTGCGCGCCCAGGTGCTCACGTTCACGATCAAGCCGAACGAATCGGTCTCGGTGCCAATCGACGTGGTGAACGAGGGGTCTCGCCGGCTGGACAACATCCGCGTCGAGGCGGATCCGCCGCTCAATTGGGACGACGTGGTTGATCCGGACGTAATTCCGCAGCTCGCGATTTCTCAGGAGAGCAAGGTCACAATCACGCTCACGCCGCCGGTGGGTGTTGCGCCGGGGAATTATGACGTGCGGGTGCGAACGACGTCGCTGTCGGAGGATTTGCCGATTCGCGGCGAGGACAAGACGATCACGATCAAGGTCGAGCAGGAAGCGAACATCATCGGAACGGCCGTCATCGTGCTGCTGATCCTCGGTCTCGTGAGCGGGATCGTGGTATTCGGCATCCGCCTGTCGAGACGCTGAACTCATTATCCGTTATTGCAAATAATCCATGGAGCCCCCCGAATATTCGGCTGCCGGCCTTGCCTCCAGAAGCGACACCCCACTCCTTGAGGCTGTCGAACTGACCAAGGAGTATGAAGACGGCACGGTCGCTCTCCGAGCGGTTTCGTTCGAGGTCTATCCCGGACAGGTGTACGCGATGCTGGGCGGCAACGGCGCCGGGAAAACGACGGCGATCAATCTGTTCCTGAACTTCATCGAGCCGACGTCGGGCGAGGCGCGCGTCGACGGCATCGTGACGCACAAGGAGCCGCTGAGAGCAAAAGAACGCCTTGCCTACGTCTCGGAGAACGTCATGCTCTATCCGAACTTCACCGCGATGCAGAATGTGGACTTCTTCGCCCGGCTCGGCGGACAAACGCGGTACAAGAGGGAAGACTATGCTCGGGTTCTCACCCGGGTCGGATTGCAGGAATCGGCTTTCGATCGCCGCCTCCGAGGATTCTCGAAAGGGATGCGTCAAAAATGCGGAATCGCCATCGCAATCCTCAAGAACGCGCCCGCCATCCTTCTCGATGAGCCCACGTCAGGCCTCGATCCCAAGGCCGGCATGGAATTCATCCACCTCCTGGAATCGCTCCGCGACGAGGGGAAGGCGATTCTGATGTCGACCCACGACATCTTCCGGGCTAAGGAAGTGGCAGACGTGGTGGGCATCATGAACGAAGGATCGCTGGTCATGCAGCGATCGCGGGAAGAACTCGAAGGCGAGAACCTCGAAAAACTTTATGTCGAGTACATGGCAGGATACATGGAGAACGCCCAGAGAAATTGAAAGATCAAAATGCAAAACGCAAAATGAGGACCGCAGGGCCGTTTATCGTTTATCGTTTATCGTTTAGCGTTTGATGCTGCGTTTGATCATCGACAAGGAACTGCGAGAGATTATCGGCTCGACCAAGTTCGCCGTGACGTTCGGCGTCATGTCGCTGCTCATCCTGCTCGCCTTCTACGTCGGCGCACGGAATTACCAGATCAGCACGCAGGACTACGAAGCGGCCGTTGCCGAAAACCTGAAACAGATGGAGGGCCTGACGGACTGGAACCGCGTCGACAATCGGATCTTCCTCAAACCCGAACCATTGACCGCGCTCGTGTCGGGGATCTCCAACGACATCGGGAGGACGGTCGAAATCCAGACGCAATGGGAACCTCGCAGTGAAGACAGCCGGTTCAACGAAGATCCGATTTATGCCGTCTTTCGCTTTATCGATCTCGAGTTCATCTTCTCCATCGTCCTCTCATTGTTCGCGATCCTGTTCGTTTACGACGCCGTCAACGGAGAGAAAGAAAGAGGCACGCTCCGGCTCGCCTTTGCGAATGCCGTGCCGCGGGACAAGTACATCCTCGGCAAGCTGATCGGGTCGTTTGTCGCGCTCGCCGTCCCGCTCCTGGTTCCGATTCTCATCGGTTGCGGGCTGCTTCCGCTACTGGGGGTATCGATGGATTCGAGTTCATGGATCAGACTTGGGATCGTGATCGCGGCCGGCCTGATGTATCTCGGCGTGTTCCTGACGCTTTCGATCTTCGTTTCGAGCATGACCGAGCGATCCTCCTCGTCATTCCTGCTGCTGCTCGTCGTGTGGATCTTTGCCGTGCTGATTATCCCGAGAACCGCCGTCTTCGTGGCAGGGCGCGCGGTGGACGTGCCAACCGTCGACGCGATCGATTTCCAGAAGAGCTCGTACATGTCCCAGCTCTGGGACGAGGACATGAAGAAGATGGATGAGTTCCGACGGTCGCCGGCCGGCCAGGCCGAGGCGCAGGAGGACCGTCGTCGTCGCTGGCGCGCCTACATGAGCCAACTCGCCGATGAGCGCACCGAGAAGATCGACGCTTTCGCCCAGCGCCTGAACGAGGATCGTCGCAACCGCGACCTCGCCAGACAGCGGGTCGCCCTTGGCATCGCGCGGATCTCACCGGCGTCGGTGTTCACGCTCGCGGCGACGGATCTGGCCGGCACCTCGCTTGATCTCAAGAACCGGTTCGATGTAGCAGCGCGAGCTTATCGGGAGGCATACACACGATTCATCGTCGACAAAACGGGCAGCTCGGGGGCGGGCTGGTGGATGAGCGGAAACAACCAGGATGCGGAGGAAATCAATCCTTATGAGCTTCCTGCATTCGAGTATCAGGCTGCCCCTGTTTCGGATTACGTGACGAGCGCCCTGCCGGATCTCGCGATCCTGATGCTGTTCAACTTCGCGTTTTTCGCAGGGGCGTTCCTGGCCTTCTTGAGATATGATGTACGATAACCAGCGAACGCGATATCCGGGGTGGTTGTCCGACGCTGCATGGCTTCAATTTTCAATTTTGATTTCTGATTTCTGATTTCTGATTTTATATGTTTTCCCTCCTCGTCGAACGCGAACTGAAGGGCATCCTTCTCAGCCCGAAATTCACCGCCACATTCGGTGTCTGCTCGCTGCTGATGCTACTTAGCCTGTTCGTGGGCATTCAGGAGTACAGGCACTCGGTCGATCAGTACAACACCGCGATCCAACTCAACGATCGCGAACTGGCCGGGGAGACTTCGTGGTGGGGCGTAGAGAGCCGCGTCTATCGCCGGCCCGATCCGATGCAGGTGTTCGTATCCGGGGTGGATTATGACGTGGGACGTTTGTCCGAGATCAGCACCTGGAACGAAGTGAAGCTGCAGAACAGCGCGTACTCAGACGACTCACTCTTTGCCATCTTCCGGTTCGTAGACTTCACGTTTATTGTCCAGATCGTCCTTTCACTTTTTGCGATTCTGTTCACGTACGACTCCATAAACGGCGAGCGGGAGACGGGCACGCTGAAATTGTCGCTGGCGAACGCCGTGCCGCGGCCCCGTTACGTCCTCGCCAAGTTCGTGGGAGCATGGGTCGGGCTGACGATTCCGGTGCTGATTCCTATTCTGCTCGCGGTGCTGGTCGTTCTGCTGGTTGGACTTCCCATGTCGGCCGATAACTGGGCGAAGCTTGCCGCGTTTCTCGGGGTGTCCGTTCTCTACTTCACGTTTTTCATCGCGCTTGGAATCTTCGTCTCTGCCATTACGCGAAGGTCGTCGGTTTCGTTTCTGATTCTGCTTGTGATCTGGGTGGCGCTCGTCCTGATCATCCCTCGCGCTGCGACGATGGCGGCGGGTCAGATCGTCCGCGTGGCCTCCGTCGCCGAGATCGATGCCAGGAAGGACCGGTACTCGACCGATCGCTGGCTATCCTATCGTTCATCCCGTATGCAGCAGCGCGACGAGCGTGAAGCGCAGATGGCCAACATGACCGAAGAGGAGCGCGGTGCGTTTCGCGCGGCCAACAGCCGGCGCTGGGCTGAGGAGGACGACGCGCTGCGGCAGTCGACGACGGAAGACATCGCGGAGTACAATCGAAGACTGGACGAGGACCTGAACAATCAGAAAGCCGAGATGCAGGCCATTGCGTTCTCCCTTTCGCGTATCTCTCCCGCGTCCGCTTTCCAGATTGCGGCGATGAACCTCGCAGGTACCAACATCGACGTGAAAACACGATATGAGCAGGCAATGCAGACCTACCGCAATGCTTTCTCGACCTTCGTTAACGCCAAGCGCCAGGAAGAACGGGCCAAGGACCGGCGCCGCTTCTCGACCGGGCAGGACGAACCGCTCGACCTCACCGAAATGCCGCGCTTCCAGCCGCCCGACTACACGTTCAAAGAAGCGCTTGCTCCGTCAGTCGTGGATATGGGGCTGCTGAGTCTGTATTCACTGCTGGCGTTTGCGGGGGCTTTCGTCGCCTTTTTGAAGTACGATGTAAGGTGACGTCCGGGGTCCGGGGTCCGGCGCAGGTGAGTGGATACCTTCTAGGTCTGGCTCAGGGACCATGTCAAGTGTCCGGAGTGCGGAGTCCGGTGTGGGGTTACGGTGAGAATACCTTTGTGCCGCACCTCCTCAGTCCGAAGTCAGAGGTCCGACCGTTGCGGAGGGGTCCGAGATCCTTCTGCGTCCGGAGTGCGGAGTGCGGAGTCCGGCGTGGGGTTACGGTGAGAATACCTTGTGGCGAGACCTGAGATGAATCCCAAGAATCGGAGAATCGTACCTCCGCGCTTGGTGGTTCCGTGTCCGGTATCGCGGCGAAGGTGTCGGGCCAAAGAAGTGATCTGTGCGATTATGTGGTCGGAGGCCATGTGGAGTTCGTGGAACGTGGCTTGATCCAAGTAATCTACGTCAACGCCGACATGAAGGAGTGACTGGGTTTCCATCCCGGACCCGCGGGCTATGTCAAGAAATCGTGCGAATTCTTTGTCGGAGGATCTTCCGAAGCCTTCAGCAATATTCGACATGATGCTGATGGCGGCGCCACGAATTTGGTTGCAGTACGCATAGTCTTATCTCGCCTGATCGCCTCCGAGCGGGTTATCTGGTAGACTCGCCGAACGAGAGCCTTCGCGTTCACCCAGACGTCAAGATGCTCGAGTTTGTTAGCTGCAGCCATAGAGGTCCCCGATTTTGTGATGGCGCTCCTTCGATCTCCTTATAGACACTTAGGGAGGAGGTTTCATAACCTGAGGGGTACCCAACACCTTTCACCGGACTCCGCACTCCGCACCCCGGACCCTAATCCACAAACCGACCATAAATGATCGATACGACCGCCGCCTCCCACATCCACTGGAACCTCGACGACCTCTACCCGACCCATGACGCCCTCGATCTCGACATCGGGGCTTTCTCAGCCGAGGCGCGCGCTTTCTCCGAGCGCTATCACGGTCGTCTCCATGAATTAGAAGCCGATCAATGGGCGGAGGCCCTTGCCGAATACTCGTCGATTCAGGATCGGATCGGACGCGCGGGCACCTACTCGTATCTCCTCTGGTCGACCGACACCGTCGATCCCGAACGGGGGAAGCTTCTCCAGCGCGTTCGCGAGGCGTACACCGAGGCGGGTAAGAAGCTGCTGTTCGTCGAGCTGGAGTGGATCGCCCTGGACGAGTCCAGGGCCGCGGAGCTGCTGGCAACGGATGCGCTTCAACCGTACAGGCACTATCTCGAAGTCCAGCGCCGGATGGCGCCTCACGTTCTGACGGAGTCTGAGGAGAAGATCCTTGCCGAGAAATCGGTGACCGGCAAGGCAGCATGGAATCGATTTTTCGACGAGACTCTTGGAGCGGCGACCTTCAGGGTGGACGGGGAGACGCTGACCGAGCAGGAAATCCTGGCTCGCCTGCACGAGCCCGATCGAACCACGCGCCGTGATGCCGCGCTCGGCTTTACCCAGGGACTCAACGATCATCTCCGCACCCTGACGTTCGTTTTCAATACGATGCTGGCGGAGAAGGCATCAGACGATCGCCTCCGCAATCACGCTTCCTGGCTGTCAGCACGAAATCTCTCGAACGAAGTCTCCGACGAGATCGTAGGCGCGCTCGTGTCGGCGGTGTCGGGACGCTTCGACCTTTCCCGCCGGCACTACGCGCTGAAGCGGGGCCTGCTGGGCTACGACGAGATGTTTGACTACGACCGCTACGCTCCGCTTCCGGAGGCCGACACGTTCTACACGTGGGGCGAGGCCAGGGACATCGTGCTCGCCGCATACGGTTCCTTCCACCCTGAGATGGCTCGGATCGCGCGACTTTTCTTCGACGAGTCCTGGATCGACGCCGCCGTCACGCCCGGGAAACGCGGGGGAGCGTTCAGCCACGGCGCCGTCCCAAGCGCGCATCCCTACATTCTGATGAACTTCACGGGACGAGTGCGAGACGTCCAGACGCTGGCCCACGAGCTCGGGCACGGCATACACCAGTACCTGTCCAGAAGCCAGGGCATCCTCCAAGCCGATACGCCCCTCACCACTGCCGAAACTGCCTCCGTCTTCGGCGAAATGCTTGTTTTTAAATCGCTTCTGGATATAGAATCAGATCCCGCCTCCCGTCGTGCGATGCTGGTGGCGAAGATCGACGACACGATGGCGACGGTGTTTCGACAGATCTCGATGCATCTCTTCGAAGCGGAGGTGCACAGCCACCGCCGAACGTCCGGCGAGTTGAACTCACAGGAAATCAGCCGGCATTGGCGAAATACTCAGGAAAGGATGTTTGACGGAAGCGTTACGCTTGGTCCGCACTACGACATATGGTGGAGCTACATACCTCATTTCATCCACACGCCCGGCTACGTATATGCGTATGCGTTCGGAGAACTGCTGGTCCTTGCGCTGTACGAGGAGTATCAGCGCCGCGGGGAATCGTTCGCTGACGCGTACATCGAGCTGTTGTCGGCCGGAGGATCCGACTGGCCGCACAACCTCGTCGCCAGGCTGGGCGTCGATCTGACGGCGCGAGACTTCTGGGAGAAAGGGCTCGACGCCGTCGAGGCGCTGATCGAGGAAGCGGAAGGAGTCAGTGGAAACGCTAAGCGATAAACGAGAAACGCTAAAGCGAACGCTAAACGAGAAACGAGAAACGCTAAAACCAACGCTAAGCGATAAACGAGAAACGCTAAACGGTATCCGCCCCTCGAGTCGGGGACCATGCCCGATGCGGCGGTCCCCCGCCGGAGGGGGCGGCTAAGCGCCGAAAGTCACTCAAAGGTCGGTTGCCACCGTGGTCGGCGCGCAGCCGGGGGGAGGTCATCTCGGCCTAAAGCTGCCACCTTGGCGGCCGTCGCTCAGCCAGGGAAGGTCATTTTGTGGAAGTCGTCACAAATAACGCAAGACGGGTCATCCCGGACTCGATCCGAGATCCGGGTTGAAAACGCTGTCTGGAGACATTGATCTTGCTCATGAACTCCGTATTGCTGCGAGCTGGCCTTGCCTCTCAATAATTGGCGGCCTGCGAAGAGAGAGCAAAACATATCCTCGCCAGACGACGAAACGATGGGAGGGGGCCGTTTAGCGTTTAGCGTTCGCTTATTGTTTCTCGTTCCGCCTTTCAAGTTCGTATCTTCCAAGTCCCACCAAGATCAATTGAGGTTAGCCTCTTGGCATCCTTCCGCACGCGGACAGAACTGGCCCACGAACAATGAGAACTCTACTTCGCAGCGAGACCCTTTACGCCGTTTTGTTTTTTCTGGCGCTGCAATTTTCAGCAGGCGCCCTTCAGGCACAATTAGTCGTCGAGTCGGTCTCGATAGACCACGGCGCGGTGAACGTTCCCGAGGTCACCGATATTTCAGTGACTTTCAATGAGGCAATTGCGCCCGTATTCCTCCCCGGCGCCCTGGATGTTCTAGGCGACGCCCTCCCGATTGATTTCGGGATCGTCAATCCGGACTGCCCCGTACCTCCGGCGGGCATTTTCGTCTTTCCAGGGGGCTGCGCCGAGTCGGTGTCACTCAGCGAAGACGGGAGGACCGTGACGCTGCACAGCGTGCAGCTCGAGCTCGACGACGACCATACGCTGGTCGTGCTCTATACCGTAGGCCTGAGCGGCGAAGGACTCGCCGTTCCTCATGTAACTCGGTTCTCGACAGGACCGTCGCTCCCGCAAGGCGGAATCGCCGGGTCGGTGACGGCGACAGGCGGCGCGGCCGCCGGCACGATCCTCCTGGCGATTCAGGCCCCGCTTGACCTGGCCGGCGATTCCCTGGTCGTGGAAGCGGGCATCGCCTTTGCGGATCTCGACGGCAACTATTCCATGGATTTCGTCGCTGACGGAACCTATCACGTCATCGGACTCCAGATCGACCTGACCGAACCCGAGACGGGGCTTAACAATCTTATGATCGGCACGGTGGACGAGGACGGGAACAGTGTAGCCGACTTCGTGGAAGTGTCCGGCGGCGCCGTCGTGAATGGGGCTGACGTCTCGACGACGAGCGAAGGGGCGACCGCGGCGGAACTCAACGAGCCGGCGATTGGCCTCGTGCACGATGCGGCGGACGACGCGACGCTCGGGCTCGCCGTCGGTGCAGGAATGGATCTCGATGGCACGGCGCTGTCCTGGATCTACCTGTATACCTCGCTTGAATCTGCAGCCGGCTGGGCCGCCGCGAGCGTAGGGCCATTCGTATTCCCTCCGCAGTTGCTTGATCTGGGTGAGGACGGTGATTTCCTGCTCTTCCTGTTGGGAGGGTCACCGGTTCCTGCCGATTTCGGGGACAGTGAAGGAGCCGTAAATAGCTACCTCGCTGCGGGCGGAGCCGAGTTTCTCGCAGAGTATGAAGGAGCCATCGGTGCGTCGGTCCTGATGAACGCCGACTTGTTTGCGTTCATCCAACTGCTGCTTGACGGCGGTCTCGAGGGCTTCCTTGAACCGGTTAAACGGGTATTCGACCGGTTCGATGTGATACCCGACATCGAGCAAGCTTTGTCGAAGCAGACGGGTGAAGTTTGGGTCGTCGCCTTCATCGCACCGGCTGGTCTCGGGCTGCACCTTGTCGCAATGGACGATACCGGCAATCCACTGCTCGTGATCGGATCGTCGAGCGCTCGTGAAAATGAGGAGGCTGCTGAGGCGGTCGCGACGGCTTGGGCGAATGACGTGTCGCTGGTCACGGCCAGCACCAGTACGCTCCCGATCGACGGACGCGGTAACACCATCGTCTGGGACTTCAACTATTACTCCCCATCAAAGGACTCGGTATTCACTGTGTCTTCGACGGGAGGAGATCGGGGAGGGGTCATCTCGGCCTTCGCGATAGGGAAGGAGGAGGTTCCGTCCGTGAGCGCTCTTCCAGTCAACTGGATCGACAGCCCGGCGGCCGTCGAGGCCGCACGAAGCAGAGGAGAGGCCTTCGCTCAGACTCATGCGGATGCGACCGCTACGGCCGTCCTTTCCAAGGGCCTGCAGCTGAGCAATCCGGACCTCCCGATCTGGAGATTCACGTTCGTTGGGACCTCCGCAACCGGCGTCACGGAGACCCTCGACATCGACCTCGACGCAGGTTCAGGACTTTTCGTTGCGGTTGAAGACGACCCTGTCGTTCCAGCCGCATTCGCTCTCGGTCAGAACTACCCGAATCCGTTCAATCCGTCGACGAACATCCCATACAGCCTGGGAGAGCGAGGCCGGGTGACGCTCGAGGTATTCGACGCCCTTGGACGCCGTGTTGCCACGCTGTTTGACGGCGTGCAGCCTGCAGGTGCGTACGCGGTGTCGTGGGATGCGGCTCGGACCTTCGGAGCAGGCGCGCCGAGCGGTGTGTACCTGTACCGGCTGCGTGCGGAGGGAAAGGTGGTGACGCGGACGATGATGCTGATCAAGTAGTTCGAGGTCCCGGGTTCCAGGTTTCTCTTTATCTCACGCGCGTCGGCTTGCGCGGCGGGGGGCTTCATCGGGCCACGCCCTGTCAATTCGCCGACGCCGGATGAGCGCCTAGCAGGATGGTCAATGGCGGCCGAGGCTCGATGACGACAACGGCGTCTGTCCCCCTCCCCGAGGGGGCGGCTGAGCGCAGCACCCGAATTCGTCGGCGCAGACCCCAGAGTGGCGCTCAGCCGGGGAGCTGGCCCGGCGAAGCACACCGAAGCGTAAGCGAAGGTGGGCGTAGACGGGTGGTCAAAGGCAGCCGAACGCCCATGGAAACACCGAAGGAATTCGCTCGCTCGGGGCAGGCCCTGGAACTTGGAACCCGGAACCTGGAACTTCCCTATCCCGCCAATAACGACAGCAGATACGCACAAAACAACGCCGCGTATATCCCTAATATATATCCAGATACGGCCATCAACAGGCCGACCGGCGCCATCGCTCTGTGGTAAACCCCGGCCGCAATGGGGGCGCTGACTGCGCCGCCCACGTTCGCGATGCTGCCGGTGGCCACGAAGAATAGTGGCGCTTTGATCCATCGCGCGACGAGCACAAGGATCGCTACGTGGATCGCAATCCACAGCACGCCGGCGGCGAGATACATCGGCGCCTCCAGGACGGCCCTCAGGTCCGCCTGCGCTCCAATTCCTGCCAGCAGCAGGTACAGCGTCATGTACCCCATTTTCGATGCGCCCGCGTGTTCGAGATTTCGCATCGGGGTGAACGACAGCAGGAGGCCGACTGTCACAACGATCAACACGACCCACGTCGTGCCGCTGATGATGGTCGGGTTGCCGATCGAAGGCAGAAGGCCGCCCAGCGCGATGGCAATCACCGCGACCACGAACGAGACACCGATCATCTTAGCGAGGTCGACGATCTCAATTGGCCGGCGGTGCTGATCGAGTTCCTGCAGACGCTTGTTCGTCTCCTGAATTGCGGTGTTGTCGGCTCCAATCCACTTGTCGAATCGCTCCTGGAAAGTGCTCGCATAGAGGACGATTCCCAGCCAACCGTATCCGACGATCGTGTCCACGACGATTGCCGGCCCCAAGACGTCGGGCGAGGCTTCGATGCTCTCGATCACGGCTACCATGTTTACCGAGCCGCCGATCCAGCTGCCTGCAATGCCGGCGAAGCCCTGCCAGGCGTTAGGCTCCAGAAAGCCGCCGAAGACTGCGTAGGCTATCGGTCCGCCGATTACGATGCCGGTCGTGCCGGCGAGCATCATAATGATCGCCGTTTTGCCGAGCCTGAGAATCGCTCTCAGGTCCACGGTGATCATGAGCAGAAACAGCGCGATCGGAAGAAGGTAGCGCGTCATCCACGCATACGTCGGGCTCGCTGACGGCGTGATGCCCAGCGTCGTTGCGATCATCGGGAGGTAGTATATCCACAGGATTGGAGGCAGATACTTGAAGAAGGGAGCGCAGAACTCCGTCTTCGACAACCAGAAAACTGCTGCGATGATCGCAGCGAGGAGCGCGAACAGCGTCGTCGGCTCAGAAACGAGAACGGCGAGAGGGGCGTGGGGCATTTGCAGGACGTTGGAAACCGGACACGAAGCAGGCGCGTGAATATAGCCAGTATCGCAACTGAACGTTCAAACCTTCCACGTGGCAAAAGAGATCGAGCTCAAGTATTCCGTTTCGAACGAGACGTGGAGGGCCCTCCTTAGCGCCGACCGCATCGGCGAGTATTCACTGGAGGAGGCGGAGTATGGCGAAGTTCATGACGTCTACTCCGACACACCTGACCGCGCAATCAGCAGCGCCGGCTTCGCGTTTCGGATTCGATCGCGGGGGGAAGTTCGGGTAGCCTGTTTGAAGAGCCTCGGGCGGGGAGACGGCCTCGGGCATCGAAGAGCGGAGTACGAGTGCGATATCGGCGCGCTCGAATCGATTCTGGAGTGGCCGGATGGGGAAACGAGAGACCGGCTGCTTCAGCTCACCGGCGGCGAGCCGCTCCGCACCGAGGTCGAGATCCGGCAGACCAGGGTCAAGCGGTTGCTCCGATCGGCTGCGGAGGCGGTGGCGGAATTGTCGCTCGACGAGGTTCGATTTCAGTCAGGGTCACAGATGCTCACGTTCTTCGAACTCGAAGTGGAATTGTTGTCAGAGACGCTCGACCACCTCCTCGAACGGATTCATGCCGACTTGACCTCTTCTTACGATCTGCAGGCCGTCGATACGTCTAAGTATGAACGCGCGATGGCGTTTAGGGAAATGTCCTAAGAACGCTCGGCTGCCTTTTGACCACCTGTCTTCGCACGCCTCCGCTTGCGCTTCGGTGCGCTCCGCCGGGCGAGCCCCCCGGCTGCGCGCTCCGAAGCCTGCGACAGCGAAGGCTACGAGTGGCAGCTTCCTCCATAAGTGACTCCACCGGCTTCCGCTCCGCCCAGCACTTGCGGGGCTGCGTTAAGGTTCACCGGTCGTCGCTCCAGCCGCCCCCTCCGGCGGGGGACCACGTCCGAGAGTGACCACCCGGCTGGCGTTGACGTTCGACGTTCGACGTTCGACCCCTCCGTGCTCTTCCGGGTCGTCGCGGTTCAATAGGATTAGTGTTCGCTCGTTCGGGGCAGGCTGTTCGACGTTCGACGTTCGACGTTCGACGCTCGACGTCTACCTAACCATCACCATCCTTCCAGCCGCGGCCTCCGAGCCCGGCGCAGCCCAAATCCGATAGAGATATACCCCATTCGCAGCGTCAGTTCCGTTTTCGTCCCGGCCATCCCACGGCAGCTCATGCCGTCCCGCACCGAGCGAACCCTGGTGGAGCACGCGTACCCTCCGCCCCGAGATGTCGAAGACCTCCGCACGCACGTTTCCCGGTTCACTCAGCCTGAAAACAAGCCGCGTCCTATCTGAGAACGGATTGGGGTAGCTGTACGCGTCTGTGACCGCAGCCGGTATCTCCGAAGCGACCGACGGCGATTCAGACGACGTGACGATCCCCGACAGATCGAGCTTGTAAATGGACCGGCCGTGCGTTCCGGCGAGAACGAAGTGCGGATCGTGATGGACTTCAAGATCGTACACGGCGACAGCAGGAAGGTTGTCGCCGAGCGGTTCCCAAGCTCCTCCGCGGGTGAAGCTGACGAAGGCGCCGACGTCGGTCCCGACAAAGACGACGTCCGGGTCGATGGGATCGATCGCAAGCGCATTTACGGGGGCGTCTGGAAGATTGTCGGATACGTCGACCCACGATTCGCCGAAGCTGTCGGTTCGATAGACGTGGGAGAGCGGGTCGTCCCACTTGAGGCCGGAGTACGTCACATACATCCGGCTGTGGTCCCTTGGATCGAAGTCGACCCGCGTGACCCACCGCTGCGGCAGCCCGTACGAGACGTCGATCCACGTATTGCCCAGGTCGGGCGTGACCCAGACATTGCCGTCGTCGGTTCCGAGGAGAATTGTATCGGAGGATAACGGCGATACCGCGATCGACGTGATCGTTCCAAAACCTCCCGAACCCGGCCAATCGGTGAGTTGCGGCGAGATGACCTCCCAGGTCGTTCCGCGAGTGGCCGACCTGAGTAGGCGATGCGTACCATAATACAGGACGGCCCGGTTCTGCGGATCCAGCGCGATCGGAGTGCTCCAATTCCTGGGGTCAGACGGAGCGGTGTTGTTGAGAAACGACTTCAGCGACTGAAACCCCTGGCCCGATCCCTCGAGAGATTTGTACAGGTTGCCCAACTGAGATTGGGCATACACGACCTTGTAGAACTCGCCCGGGGTCGGCTCCTCGTACGCCACGATGATCTCGAAGCCGTCGCCGCCGCCGCCGAATCCGAGCTGGAGCGTACTCCAGTCATCCGCCAGACCGCTCTGCGTCCAAACGTTCTGATTGTCCTGCGAGCCTCCATAGATCTGCTCCGGGAAGCGGGGGTCGATCGCAACCTCGTACAGCTGCGTGATCGGCAGGCCGTTAACCTTGATCCAGTTGGCTCCGCCGTCCTGAGAGATATTTACGCCGCCGTCGTTCCCTTCGACGATGTACTCCGGGTTCTCCGGATGAAACGCCAGTGCGTGGTGGTCGACGTGGAGTACCGAGGTGCCCGCATTTACCCGCCAGCTCTCGCCCCCGTCCCGCGTGTGCGCGAACTCGACGTCCATTACGTAGACGGAGTTCGTGTCCACGGGACTGACCCGAACCTGCGCGAAGAACCAGCTGAAACCGGGGGTCGATCCGGTGAATAAGTTCCGGATGTGGTTATCAGGATCGAAGTCCACCCATGTCTCGCCGCCGTCAGACGTCTTGAAGAGCCCGAGGTAGTCGAAGCCGTTGGTATAGTGTGCAAAAGCGACGTTGGGGTGACTTCGGGAGATGGCCAGCCCGATCCTTCCGACGTTTTGCGTTTTGGGATTTGGCAGTCCGTTCTCCGGGCCAAGCTCCTCCCACGTGTCACCGCCGTTTTGCGTTCGATACAGCCCGCTCTGCGGGCCTTCGAGAATCGCGTAATCAGGCCGTCTGAGACGCTGCCAAGCGGCGGCATAGAGGATGGACGGGTCGTCATGGTTCATCATGAGATCGATGGCGCCCGTGCTGTCTGATATGGCAAGGACGCGCTCCCAGGATGCCCCTCCATCGATCGAGCGGAAGACGCCGCGGTCAGGGCTCAGATTGAAGTATGACCCGACAGCCGCCACGTACACGAGATCCGGATCGGTGGGGTGGATCACGATGCGTCCGATGGCGGCGGAGTTTTCCAATCCCGAGAACGACCAGGTTTCCCCGCCGTCGATCGATTTGAATACGCCGCCTCCCTGGATATTGTTGGCGCCGCCATTGGCTTCGCCGGTGCCGATGAACAGAACGTCGGGATGGCTCTCCGAGATGCCAATGTCACCGACATTCACGATCGCGTGGCCGTCGAACACGGGCCGCCACGTGTGCCCGGCATCCTCCGATTTGAACACGCCGCCGGTCGCCGCGCCGGCGTAGACAATGTCGGGGCACTGGGGATCGAACTCGATGTCGGATATCCTTCCGCCTATGTTCGTCGGGCCGGCAATCTCCCATTCGCCGATCGCAAGGCCGCGTTTTGAAGCCGTCGCCAGCCGTTCAGCTTGGGCATATGCTTCGCGGTATGCCTCGCGATTCCACTTTCCCGACGGCCACGTCCGTTGTACGTATGCCCAGTCGGAGGGCCGAGCGTCCGGGACGCGGACGTCGGGGTGCTCAGAGCATCCAACATGTACGGATAAGATCCCTATGAACAGCAGTATGTGGGTGGTTCTGCTTGGCATCGTACAGGTTTCGCGGGTCAACCGTCGTTCCGTAGATGGAACTCACTGGCGCCGCGCCGGACACAGACCCGGACATGAAATATACTCCTGACGGCGGTGGGGAAAGTGGGTAGAAATCTTAACACGGCGCACACCACTCGTCATCCCGGACGTCGAACGTCGAACGTCGAACGTCAAACCCATCGTCGCTCGAGCGGAGCCTTCACTCTGCAATAGTGCGTGCTCGCTCAGGCAAGGTCGAAACCTGGAACCTGGAACCTGGAACTTGGAACCTGGAACCTGTAGCTTAGGTCCGCACAAAAGTCGGATCCACCATGTCAACCGCATCGAACTCGTACTGGCGCAAGAACCTGCAGTACGTCGCGACACTGCTCGCGATCTGGTTCGCCGTGTCGTACGGGTGCGGCATCCTTCTGGCCGACTGGCTCGACCAGTACCACCTCGGAGGCTTCAAGCTCGGCTTCTGGTTCGCCCAGCAGGGATCCATCTACGTCTTTGTCATCCTGATCGCCGTCTACGTGAAGCTGATGAACCGGCTCGATCGGTCTTATGACCTTTCCGACGAGGAGGCCGAATGAACGTCACGGCCTGGACCTTCATTATGGTGGGCACGTCGTTCGCTCTGTATATCGGCGTGGCCATCTGGTCGAGGGCCCGATCGACCGGCGAGTTCTACGTGGCCGGAGGGAAAGTCCCGTCGATCGTAAACGGGATGGCCACAGCCGCCGACTGGATGAGCGCGGCGTCGTTCATCTCCATGGCCGGGCTGATCTCGTTCATGGGACGCGACGGGTCCGTGTATTTGATGGGGTGGACCGGCGGGTATGTCCTCCTCGCGCTCCTGCTGGCTCCCTATCTCCGAAAATTCGGGAAGTACACGGTGCCCGATTTTGTGGGTGATCGCTACTACTCCCAGACCGCCCGGGTCGTCGCGGTAATCTGCGCCATATTTATCTCGTTCACGTACGTGGCGGGCCAGATGCGAGGAGTCGGGATCGTCTTTTCGAGATTTCTGGACGTCCACATCAACGTCGGCGTGGCAATCGGGATGGGCATCGTGTTTTTCTACGCCGTCCTGGGCGGGATGAAGGGCATCACGTACACGCAGGTGGCGCAGTACTGTGTCCTGATTTTCGCCTACCTGGTACCCGCGATCTTCATTTCGATGATCGTAACGGGGCACGTGATTCCGCAGATTGGGTTCGGCAGCACCCTCGCCGACGGATCGGGGGTGTACTTGCTGGAGCGACTCGACGGACTCAGTCGTGAGCTTGGATTCGAGGCCTACACGTCCGGCGGGAAGAATACGCTCGACGTCTTTTTTATCACGGCGGCTCTCATGATCGGGACGGCGGGGCTTCCGCACGTCATCGTGCGCTTCTATACAGTGCCCAACGTCGCAGCCGCCCGGAGCAGCGCCGGCTGGGCCCTGCTGTTCATCGCGATCCTCTACACTACGGCTCCGGCCGTGGCCGCGTTTGCGAGGACGAACCTCATTGAGACCGTGATGGACAGGCCGTACGACGACGTTCCGGAGTGGTTCACCCGATGGGAGGAGACCGGGCTCATCCGATTTGACGACCGGAACGGCAACGGGATCATCGAATATCGCGGCCCGGCCTCGGAGGTCGAGAACGAGCTGACAATCGACCGTGACATCATCGTGCTTGCCAATCCTGAGATCGCCCATCTGCCCGGTTGGGTGATCGGCCTCGTTGCGGCGGGTGGTCTGGCCGCCGCGCTGTCGACGGCCGCGGGACTCCTGCTTGTTATATCGACCTCCGTCGCTCACGATCTGCTAAAAAAGGCGCTCAGACCCTCGATCTCCGAGCGTGGCGAGCTGATCGCGGCCCGCGTCGCAGCCGGCGCCGCCGTCGTCGTGGCCGGGTACTTCGGGATCAACCCGCCGGGCTTCGTGGCGCAGGTTGTGGCGTTCGCGTTCGGATTGGCCGCTGCCTCGTTCTTTCCCGCCATCGTCCTCGGCATCTTTTCGACGAGGATGAACAAGTATGGAGCGATCGCAGGGATGGTAGTAGGTATAGTGTTTACAGCGTCTTACATCGTATACTTCAAATTCATGCACCCTGAGTTGAACGTCGAGGCGCACTGGCTCTGGGGGATCTCACCCGAGGGTATCGGCACCCTCGGCATGGTGCTGAACTTCGTCGTATCCATCACCGTGTCGGCAATGACACCCGCCCCGCCGGAATCGGTACAGCGCCTGGTTGAGTGGATTCGGATTCCGAAGGGCGCGGGCGAGGCCCACGAAGTGTCGCTGTAGACGAGACGTCGCACGTCGCACGTCGAAAGTCTTAGTCGGACGCCGGCGCGCTCGCCGGTTTCTCCATCTGCTCCGGCTTCGGCTCCTTCCGCCCCTGTAGCTTCCGACCGAACCGGCCCCAGTTAGGGAAGCTCGTCTGATAGACGATGCCCACGCCGTACGCTGTTCCGAGCGAGGAGGCCGCGCGGTAGAGATCGCTTTCGCGGCGGAAAAAGAACTCGAGTTGAACCGAGGGGGTCAGCCTGTACTCGACGACGAACGCTCCCTGGATGCCATTTCCCGCCGTTGCCGCCTCATTGGCGCCCGTCTCATACAAACCCTCCCCGCGAATTATGACTCGCTGATCGTCGAGCCGCAACGCGAAACCGTAGATCAAGTCGTATTCCTCCTCGGTGCGACCCTGCTGCACACCTACGTTCACATCGAGATTCAGTGCCTGACTCACGAAGCGGTTCAGCTGACTCGAAACGAGCTGCGAGAGGCTGTGGAAGAGCAGGTCGTCGGCAGTGTTGGTGAGTGCGTCTGATCCTTGGTTCGACGTCAGGAGGAAGGTGTTGGTCAGGAGCACCGACGTGGCATACTCGACCGCCAGATCCGGTTGGTTCAGGGCAGACTCCAGGCCCGGCGGAATAACCTGCGAGCCGCGATCCTCCTGATCCAAAGCGATGCGCAGGTCTACGATTGGTATGGTGACGCGGCCCGTAAGAGACATGTCCACACGAATGGGTATCCGTTCTTCCGGATTCTGACCTGGAAGTCCAGCCAGCGATGCCCGCGTTCGATAAACAGCGGGGATGTTGAGGCGCGCGTCGATCGGATCGCCATCCCATGTAATCGTACCGCCGCTCTGCAGAATGAACCGGCGCTGAAAGACCTCGCCGGCTGTGAACAGGTAGTCGCCTGATTCGACCGTGAAGGTTCCGAATGCCTGAAAATCGCCTTCTCTCCGCTGGAGCTGGACGCGGCCCGATCCCAGCGCATGGATGACGTCTCCCAGCAGAGGATCGAAAACCAGATAGACCGATGACTCTTCCGGGATGAAAATGTTGAAGCTCATGTCCATCCCCTCGACGAAGGCGCGCTCCGTTTGAGGGCGCTTGGAGAGGATGCTTCGGCGTTCCTGTATCCGAAACTCGCCTGCCGAATCGGCGAACACGATGAAGGTTTTGTCGCTCTCTATTTCGTCCTCGGTGACGGGGAGATACAGCCGGCTCTTCTGGGCGGTGACCGCGTCGGTCGAACGAAGAAGCGTCTGCTGCAGCGGGCCGGTAAGGGTGGCGGAGCCCGAGACCCACACCTGACCGTAGAACGAGAGGTCCATCGAGCGCGAGACGTTCATGATCATCAGCTCCGACAGATCGGCCGCTATGTCGAACGAGAAGAACCGGTAGTCATTGAACAGAATGTCGCCGCGCAGCGCGCCTTGGCCACCGGTCGGATCCGTCAGGGCGACCTCATCGAGGTGGAAGCCGGATCGATCGACCGTGACCGGGCCCGACAGTCCGAACCGCAGGTTGAACTCAGGGACGAGGAAACTGCTGCGGTCGATCTGAAACGAAGCATCAAATTGAGGGAAATCGAAATCTCCCGTGATGGTGCCGCTTCCGGACCCTTCGCCGCTCACCTCTGCCAGCTCGTTCGGGAAAAGGTACTCGAAGAAGAACACGTCGAACTCGGCGAGCTCGACGGCGAGATTCAGGCTGCCGTAGTCCCCGGAGTCCGTTCCCGGCGGTCTGACTGTACCATGGATGTGCGCATCGAAACGCTGGACGCCCGTGGCTTTCTCCCTCGGCTGAGTCAGCTTCACATCGACGGCGATGCCCTCGGTCGGACTCGAATAGACTGACCTGACCCTGAGATCTCCCAAGTCGCGTCCGTCGAACGCAAGGGCGCTGACCGAAAGATCACCCGCGGCTCGCGGCTCGCCTAGTGCGTGCGCCACGGTGACGGCGGCATGCATCTCGCCACCGATGGCGGCGCCGAAGCGACCGATCTCAGAAATTTCCTCGAGGCGGACGAAACGCGCGTCGAAGCGCAGGGTATCGGTCTTTCCGTCGGATAGCACCCCGTCGATGGCCAGGACCTGCTCAGGCCGGTCGAACTCACCGACACCGTGCAGGCTTCGAATCTCCAGGTCTTCGATTCCCAAGGCGTCTCCAAACAGTTGCAACCTGGAGACGTCACGGGTTCGCCAGACGTACCCGCCATTACGCACGGTCAGGTCCAACAGTTGTACCTCGTTCCATTCGGGAAGCACGCTCAGGGAGGCGTCGAGCGATACGCTCAGCCCTCCCTCAGCCGGTTCGATCGAGCGGAGGCTCAGATCACCTCTTTGATCGGCGAACGCGTAGTCGAGAGCCATGCCTTCAAGCCGCTGCGCTCCTGCCTCCAGACGGCCCATGTCGAGGTCAACGGAGGCCGACAAGGTCTCGTCCAGGGAGTAGTCGAATAGACCCGCGATCGTCGTCCGAAGGGAGAGGTCGTCGATCGACAGGCTGTTTCCCCTCACCGAATCGGCGATCACGTTCAGTGACAGGGAAAGGGAATCGGCCGACAAGCGTCCGGATCCGATAAAGTCGGCGAATCGAGCCTCCGGGGGGACGGATCTCGACAGCTGATGCAGATCGCGCATGCGTTTCACGCCGATGCGCCAGTCGATGCCGAGTCCGGAGCCGAATCCGCGCACCAGGAGATAGTCGCGCAGCGCGCGCTTTTCGAGCTCGAAGGCTTCCTCGCCCACGTCCTCCGTTACGAGAAGTCCCTCGGGGTGAAGCCGCTTCCGCTGCTGTTCGGAGATCGTGTGAGCGGCGGCGCCTACCCAAAGCCCCACCGTTCGTATCAAGGGCGCAAAAGTGAATCGCCCATCAAGTCGGCCCTCGAGCACGTCGCCCGCCACTTCGAGCCGCGTCGACAGCGAATCCGGGTGATCCACGCTCAAACTGTGACGGCTTGGCGACAGCGTCAACGTGTCGGTCCCGACGAAAAACGTCGCCGTATCGACAACGACCGTCGCCGTGGCAATGAGGTCGTCAGTGGTGCTGCCGGTCGCATTCAAATCCAGGACGGCCGAAACCGAGCCGGCGCCGGGCTGTGCGGTCCCCGACGAGAACGCGATGGCGTTAAAGCCCTGAAGTGTCAGCACAGCGTCCAAATCGGGAGAGGCATGCCGCAGGTTCAACCCGGCTCGTAGGGAGACGATGCCGTCACGACCCCAGCCGTCGAAATTCAGCGATAAAAGGCTCGAATCCGAGTTTACCCGAAGATCCAGAGAATCGAACGAAACACCGCGAATGACGCTCGACCGAATGCCGAGGTGTGCGCTCCCGTCGAGCGCGGCAACCGATGTGCCCGATCCGCCGAAGGCAAGGTCGCCGTTCAGCAGCGTCTCGCCCAATTCCGGAAGCCACGCGGCCGCCTTATACTCGGAAAACAGAAGCTGACCGTCGTAGCGAAGTGTACCGTCGAGACCCTTTTGCACGTTGATCTCACCACCGGCAATCCCGATATCCGAATCGGATTGGAACCCAGCCTTCGCCCGAAAAAGCTCGAACCGGCCGGACACACCCGTGTGGACGACGCCCGAAATCGCACCGCGTAGCTGATGTTCAGGTATCCCGGCCAGAACTGCCGAAGCGGCGGGTAGAAACTCGGCGATCTGTTTCGGGTCGATCAATGCCTCCTCGACATCCGCCGTAAATGAGAGGGAGTCGGGCCAGCCCGCTATTCGTCCCCGGCCACTCACCTTAGCCTCTCCGACCTGCAAGAAAACGTCATCTACAAGAAAATCGTCGCTGCTTCCGCCCGCGAGCAAGTGTAGCTGCATGTTCGGCAGGTTCAGACGTGGAAACAGGGACGCCATCTCGGTCGAGTCGAAGTGCGCGTCGGAGATGTTCACCACCACCTGCGGCACGTGCATGGTCGACGTGCCGAGGACTTGAAGACTGTCCAGACCGGCGATGCGGAAACTCGTCTGGACCCGGCTGGCGGGCATCGTCAGTTCCGCCTCATTCACGGTGATCGACGAATCCGTGATCGCGACCTGCGATCGGAGAGAGGAAATCTCCAGATTCTGATCCGTCAAGAACGCCTCGAGGTGTCGGAGGTCGATGAGCCGAGACGTGCCGGCCCATTCTATCGTCGCGTCCGCCTCAATCCCCTCAAAATGCGCGTTCGTAAAATCGAAAACCAAAAGACTGTCGACGATTGCCGGCCGATTGCCCGCGTTGCGAGTGGTGATTGAAGCGTCGGAGACGCCGACATCGGCGGATCGAAACGCCCATTTTGCCTTCGAAGGGCCGGAGCGTTCCCGGAGCGCCAAGGCCCTCTGGATGTTCCATCCAAGCGAGTCGTCGCGGATGAGCCAGAATCGGGGCCTGAGAAACTCGGCGTGGCGGATCGTTACGTTCTGGCGCAGACCGTCCAGCAACCCGAGTCGGAAAACTAACGAATCTATGTGAACCACCGTCCTCCCCTCCGGGTCGTAAATCGAGACGTCAGTTGCGTAAAACGTCCGTGCAAGATTTCCGTAAAGGCGACCAATCTGGAGCGAGCCGTGGAATGCCTTTCCAAACTCCGCCTCTATCTGCTGTCCGAGGAAATCGCGGCCCGCTTGCGTTCGTATCAGGGCGAACAGAGCGGCGGCCCCCAGCACGACGAGAAAGACGGCGAGCTTGAAGAGTCCCTTCGGTATGTGCAGGAGGCGTTTCGGCACCGAGTTCCACCGTAACTCGTGAGTACAGTCCAGACTAAATAATACGAGGTTGCGAGTAGTAAGGTCCGTGGCTCAGACTGGCGGCTGCCGTTGGGGCGGTCCCTAAACCCTCGCCCTAGACCTGACCGGTCTAAAGACCCGACACGTCTAAAGACCTGTCAGGTCTT
>DATKEJ010000153.1:0-7172 GCA_035512315.1 Rhodothermales bacterium
CATGGCCGTCGACCGAGCCGCCAAAGCGTAGAGTTCCAGTGGAAGTGCCCCACCCCGAGGGGATCAAGCCGCAGTGCTTCAGTGTTTAGAGACGTGTCCCAAGACGGCTGCCTACCCTACGCTATGCGCCTCGGCCCGATCCTTTTCACAACCGTCTTCATTCTCGCTGCCTGCTCAGAGTGGGGCGTGAATTCCCCCGATCCGACTAACGGAAACGGCAAGGAGCCCCCGTCGCCGATCGACACCCAGCCGTTTGCCCCGACACCCATCAGCATAAAGATCGACGATCTCCCCGAACCGTACGCGACGCCGTCGGCCGTCAAACGGCCCGATATTTCCGCAGTCCCGTCATCGCCTTTGCTCTATGTCCCCGAGGGATTCAAAGTGAACGTTTTCGCGAGCGGACTGACGGGCCCGCGATCCCTGGCACTCGCTCCAGGAGGCGACGTATTCGTGGCCGAATCCGGAAGCAATCGCATCGTCGTGCTCCGCGACTCGACGGGTGACGGTGACGCGGACCTCCGAACAATATTCGCCGGCGGCGGCGACGGCCTCACGCGCCCGTTCGGCTTGGTTTTTGCCGAACAGGCGCTCTACGTGGGCGGGACGACCTCGATTCGTCGGTTCCCTTACGAGCCTCAGCAGCTCCAGGCGGCAGGCCCCGGCGATCTCGTGGCAACGCTGACTGCGAATTCGTCCGGCCACTGGACAAGAGACCTGGTTCTGTCTCTAGATGGAAGCGAGATGTACGTATCGATCGGCTCGGCCAGCAACGTGTCTGTAGAGTCTCCTCCGCGAGCCACCGTGCAGCAGATGGGGCTGGACGGAAGCGGGCGCCGTACGGTGGCAGGCGGGCTGCGCAATCCGGTCGGTCTGGCCGTCCATCCCGTCACGGGCGCCGTTTTCACGGTGGTCAACGAGCGTGACGGGCTCGGAGACGAGCTCGTACCCGATTTTATGGCGGAGGTCGAGTTAGGAGCGTTCTACGGATGGCCCTTTGCCTATCTCCGCCCCGACCTCCTCGATCCGCGCAGAATGAGCGGTGGCCAGAGCGAGTCGCCCGATCTGGCGTCATCCACGAAGACACCGGCTGTCCTTTTTCAAGCGCACTCTGCGCCCCTCGGTCTGACGTTCTATGACGGCGACTCATTCCCCACGAGGTACCGGAACGGAGCTTTCGTAGCATTTCACGGGTCCTGGAATAGAAGCCGGGCCACCGGCTACAAAGTCGTATTCGTACCGTTCAATCCCGACGGCAAGCCGGCCGGCCATTACGAGGACTTCCTGGCGGGATTTCTCGTGGGCGAATCCAACCCGCGCACTTGGGGAAGACCCGTAGACGTCCTCGTCCTCGCCGACGGCAGTCTCCTCGTCTCGGAGGACGCGAACGGAATGATTTACAGGATTCAGTACTATCCGTAGTCGAAATTCTGTGGATCGAGGGAGACAATTCATGAAAGGTAACCTGCCGGCACTCGCCCTTGCCCTAACTGTGCTTCTTGCCGCGAGGCCGGCGATTGCGCAGGTCGATCATATTGCGGCCGGCGACACGGTCGAGCTATCCCTAGAGGAAGTCGTCAGGCTGGCGGTCACGCGAAGCCCCGAAGTGGCAGAGATGGAGGCCGGGCTCAACTTCGCGGAGGCCCGCGGCAGCCAGGCACGGGCGTCCCGATTTCTGCCCGAGTTCAGTGCTGCGACCGCGCATGCTCCCGCACCGGGCCTCAGCAGCAGCGAGTTTCCCAACAACGAACTGTATCTCGATCCGGACGTCAGGAATGATTGGGACAAAGTGCGCTTCTTCAACCAGGTCGAGATCACACTAGCCCAGCCCTTGTTGACCTGGGGAGAGCTATCGGGCTCGATTGATGCCGCCGAGAGTGGTGCAGCTGTGGCCGATGCGCGCGTCCGAGAGAAAGCGATGGCGGTGGCTTCCCGCGCGGCGGAACTCTACTTCAACGTGCAGCTGACCGAAGAACTGGTCAGACTGGTAATTAAAACGGAGAACATCCTGCGGCGGGCAAAGTCGGAAATCCGGCGTCTCCAGGACGAGGGCGCGGCCAATGTCGACGACGCGGACCTTTTCGAGGTCCTTATCACTGAGCAGGAGTTTCACCGGAGCAAGGTTGAGGCCGAGCAGAAACACATGCTGGCAGCCTCGGCTCTGAGCCGGCAGCTCTTCCTCCCGGAGGGTGCGACAGCCATCCCCGACAGGCGCGAACTGATTCCGGTCACCTACTCCGCCGGAGACTTGGGCGTGTACATGAGCCGATCATTGGACCTGAGGCCCGAGCTCCAACAGGCGTCGGCGGGTCTTGAAGCCCGTGACGCGCTTGTCAAGGTGGCGCGCTCAGACTACAAGCCAAAGCTGTTTCTGGGGGCGACGGCCGGCATTCGGGATACGCCCGGGCGTCACAGCCAACCGAACCCGTACATCTCCGACCCTCTCATCGGCAAGTCGATTCGAGCTGGCATCGGCATCCGCCAGAATCTCAACTTCTCCATAACGAAGGCGAAAGTCAGGCAGGCGGAAGCGCAGCGCGATGAGATCTATCACAAGCTGCGCGCCGCAGACCAGTTGATCCGCTTCGACGTTGAGCAGGCGTACCGGAACTTACTCATTGCCCACGCCGCACTCGACGCGCAGAACGAAGCGCTGCGGCTCAGCAACGAGTGGCTTAGAACCGAGGAGATCAACTTCGATCTCGAGCTGGGAGACACCGAAAATCTGGTTCGAGCCGTTCGCTCGAACCTCCAGTTGCAGGCCAGATACTTCGAGGCAGTTAGAGACTACAACGTCTCCGTTGTTCGCATGCTCGACGCGGTCGGACTACTGAGTGATCCCGAGGCAATTGGCACGCTCTTTGAATAAGAGTCCGGCAATAGGATTCATTAAGGAGTTTCTGTATGTCGCCTCGCATTCTTCGATTCGTCACGACGCTGCTTCTCGCGGTTGCCTTCGGCTCGCCCGCTGCATCCGCTCAGGATCAGGGCTCGATACGCACCCTTCTTCTCGAGCGGGATCGCGACATTAAGGCCGTGCTCGCCCGCTCACCGCTTTCGGATCATGAGAAGCGGTCGCTGCGAAGCATTGTGAACGACCTGATCCTTTTCGAGGAGATGGGGAAGACGGCGCTCGGCGACTATTGGACGGGGTTGAGTGAAGCCCAACGCAGGGACTTCGTCGAGACGTTCTCGGCGATCGTCAGGGAGCAGTCACTCGCGGACCTCGACCCGTACCGCGCCCGAATCTCGATCGGAACAATCGCCGTAGAGGGAACGCGAGCGACCGCAACGACCACGGCATTGTACAAAGAGGTCACCACCGAGGTCGAGTACGAGATGGTGATGCGCGA
Organism: Rhodothermales bacterium; assembly: GCA_035512315.1. Taxonomy (GTDB): domain Bacteria; phylum Bacteroidota; class Rhodothermia; order Rhodothermales; family DATKEJ01; genus DATKEJ01. The sequence goes on from DATKEJ010000153.1 coordinate 3,354, forward strand.
CGGTCAGTGGTGGATCACCGACATCAGCCTCGACGGCGTCAGCACAGCCGAGGGGTACGCCCGATCGTTTCAGACCGCAATCCGTAAGCGGGGGTTTGACGGGCTCATGGAGAGTCTGAGAAAACGTCTCGATAGGATCACGGGGTGAGACGTTCGAGGTTCGAGGTTCGAGGTTCTCCGCCATCGGGAAGAGTCGAGTGATCCAGAGTCGGGCTGTCGATGCACGACGGACTACCGTCACCCACACGCAATCCCGCCGTGGTCATCCCGCCGAACCTGTTCGACCCGGAAACCTGGAACTTGGAACCTCGAACCTCGAACCTCTCAAGCCCTGCTTGAGACATTCCACAGATACTCCAACTCAGGCACGAGATCGTTCGTCACCACTGCCAGCCACACGATCCCCGCTACGAAAGCCAGCCCGAGAAGCAGTACGGGAATGGTCCAAAGCGCCCGAATGCCGAGTAGACGCAGAAAGTCTGAGAACATCCTGCCGGTGTAGGTGATCACGACGGCGAACCAGAAGCCCATCACCGCGATCAGGACGAACCCCGGCGCCTCAAACCTCCAGTTCAGCATGACGAGTGCGAGCAGACCGATCAGGGCGACCGGCCATCGAGGCATTACGGCGCACAGAAGCATCTGGCCGAAACGGAGGCGCTTCGAGCCGCGGGTAGACACGGAGAGTATTCCCGCCCAGATCAGGGTAACGAGGGCAAAAAGCGATGCGAACGCTGGGACCAGAATACTGGGACGCGTCACGGCGACCTCGAGCTGATAGGCAAGCGATTCCGGCAGCCAGTGCAAGATCGGATCCCAGAGCCGCGTCCCGCTCAGGTCGGTCAGCACGGTCATTCCGACGACGCCGGCCGCCAACGAGAGGCAGAGAAGAAGAAAAAGGGACGTTCCGATCGTAGCCTCCCTCCCGTCACTCAACTTCTCAATGTATATAGAGTGCGAAAGGAAATAGCGTCGCACGATCGATCGGAGACCGATCGATCCGTAGTATGTGAGTCCGAACAGCGCCACGCTCAAGAAACTGACCAGATTGATCAGCGAGAAGTCGGAGCCCGATGCTTCGCCGGCGTCGATGGCAAACACATGCTGATCTCCGGTGTAGAGGCCACGAACGACAGCTGACGAAGGGCGCGCGGTTCCGTCCGGAGCTAAGATTCCTGAATCTGAGACTTTTGCGGCACTCGGACGGTCTGCCAAGCCCCTGACGCGCCATTGCTCGACGAAGATTGCCCTGAGGTCGCGATCCGCGAGCAGCCGGGTGAGCTCGCCCTCGAGCATCCGGGCCTGAAACTCGGGTGAATGGACGGATCGGTATCCAGATCCCGCATCGGGTCGGACGGTGAAACCGACCGAGGATATCCCGACCGGTGTATCGGATCGTCGACGCCAACGTCGAACCAGATCAATTCCGGCCGACGCCGCGTCGGCGTCGAGAAGGACGAAGTCGACTGCGTGCGAGCAGACGTCGGATTCGACAAAGGCGCTGACGTAGTACGTCTCGGCATTGGAGATTCGCCGGTGAACACGCTCGGACAGCGCTTCGAGCACACCGCAGGAGGAAGGGACGCTCGTGTCGATCCAGTAGCCAAGCCCAAACCGGTGCCTTCCTTCCGCCTTGGACGCGATCTCGATCGCGGAATCGATCTGTGCCGTCAGCCGCTCACGCTGCTCCACGATGCGCTGTGCGGGCAGGAACCGGGCGTCGAGTTCCTGAAAGAGCGTAACCCCGAAGAAATCGGCCGCTACATGCAGATTTGATTCCAGAACGAGCGGGAGGCGAACCGCATTGGCGCCGTGCGCCGAAATCGCATTGAGGTCTTCCCGCAACTCGGCGAACGGGACCGGAGGCTCCCACACGATGCCTCTGGCAGGGCCGCCGAAATTCTCGGTCTGCCCATTAGACACCGAGACCCCAAGGACCTGAAAGATTACAAATGAGTATAAAAAGGTTAGAGCCATGTTGGGAAGATACTGGTCAGCCGCTTCCGATTTGAAACTTGAAGGGGAGGGGCATCGACCGATCTTCACGATCCTCTTAGAGGACCGACGTGGGGATTCGATCACGTTATATAGGATGAACATGACAATACGACTACTCGCAACTATCACTCTGATCACCGCAACCTCGATGACGGCATTCGGTCAGGTACAGTTCGGCGGCCAGCTCGGGCTCGCTTTCGACAACTCCGACCTGTATATCGGGGCCAATGCGGTCTTCCCCAGCCCATGGGAGTTGAACGATCAGACAGTGCAGTTCAATCCTGAGGTCAATTTCTATTTCCTGGAGGACAGCCCTGTGTTTGATCAGAGTCTCATGGTGATCGCGTTGAACGGACTCTTACCGCTCGGACTTGAGTTCGCGAACACGTACGTCGGCGCGGGCGTTCTTCTTAGCTTCTACAAAGCCGATTTCGAGACGGATTTGATCGGCGATGATTTCGACGACACAGACGTCGGGCTGAATGCAAAGCTCGGCATCGATTTCGGCAAAGAGGACTCGACTATCATTCCCTGGGTCGAGGGAGGTGTTCACATAGTCGACGGCGGCGGTCTATATGTACAGGGAGGGGCTCGAGTCGCGCTGTAGCGAGTCTGATCGAACATGTGAGAACGAAAGCAGGCCGATCCGCACGGGCAGATTCGGCCTGCTTTGCTCAAAGCCTCGGTGATTCCTAGTGCTGGAGGGCCCATTAGAATCACCGGGCGGGGTCGAGCTCAAGGACCCCTTCGCCGGAGCATTGTTAAGCGGAGTTCGACGTTCGACGTTCGACCCCTCCTCGCTCTTGTCAGCCGGGCGCGCCTCACACGGTTTCCCATCGCTCGTTCGGGGCAGGCTGTTCGACATTCGACGTTCGACGTTCGACGTCCTCCTAGTCCATCATTTTTCTGAGGAACGCGGGGGTCGACCCGTCTCGGTCGTCGACTTCCTCGCGCCCGTCGAGATCGCGCGCCGTCATCTTCCTGACCGTTACGTCGTCGATCGTCCTGCGCATGAATGCAGGTTTCGCAGTCTCCGGATCCATATCGTCGGAACGTGAAATCGACCGGCGCTGGAACGCGGGCGCGTCGAGCTCCTTGAGATTCTCCTCGCCCTTGTATCTGAGGGGCCTCGCCGGCGCCGCCACCGTGGCCGCGGCCGGACGGTACTGGTGCATCGTTTCCTCGAAGCCGGTCGCGATGACTGTGACCCGTAGCGCGTCTCCCAGGCTCTCGTCGATCACGGTGCCGAAGATCACCTCGGCCTTCCCGTCGGCCTCGCGGTTGATGATGTCGGTCGCCGTAGTCGCTTCGCGAATGCCCAGGTTACTTCCGGCCGTAATGTTGACCAGGATATTACGGGCGCCGTTGATCGACAGTCCATCGAGCAGCGGGCTCGAGATCGCCTCGACCGCCGCTTTTTCGGCTCGGTTGGGACCCGTGGCCGTAGCTGAGCCCATCAAGGCGGTCCCGCCGCATTCCATGGTCGTCCGCACGTCGGCGAAATCGAGGTTGATGAGCCCGTGAACGGTAATGAGATCGCTGATCCCGCGGGTGGCATTGTAGAGCACCTCATCCGCCATTTCAAAGGCCTGAATAAGCGTCGTGTCTTCCTGCGAGATGTCGAGCAGCCGCTCATTTGGCACGACGATCAGCGTATCGACATGCTCCGTGAGCAGACCAATGCCGTTCATGGCCATCTGGAGCCGCCTGCTCCCTTCGCAATGGAACGGCTTCGTGACGATCGCAACGGTCAGGATCTCCATCTGGTGAGCGATGGAAGCGACAATGGGTGCGGCGCCGGTGCCCGTTCCGCCTCCCATT
>DATKEJ010000154.1:0-4183 GCA_035512315.1 Rhodothermales bacterium
CCTCACCGTCTCTCCAATCGACCCGTCCCAATTCTCGTCGCTCATTACGACCGTGATTACGCCCTCTCTTCCGGTGGCGGGCGGACGCCGGTCGTCGGTCCCGCAGCCCGATGCGATGACGACAGCCAAAATGCCAAGAACTCTGGGGAGCAGCCGGACTGAGGGTACTGTCATCGGACGGTCATTTCGTGTTCAACTGGCGCTCACCGTGCCTGAGCTCGAGAGCAAAATCGGTCACGCCGCGCAGTCGCTCTTCCGATCCAAGGTTATGATTCGCCCAGAGCGACTCAATTCGGCGGATCAGCGCGGAGCCGACTATGAACCCGTCGGTATGGCGGCAAAGTTCCCTCGCCAGAGTGTGCCGGTCGATTCCGAACCCCACGAGCAGCGGATTGCGCGTCACCGCCCCGCGTGCTCTCGCCAGATAGCGTTGAATCGGATCGAGCATTTCCAGAGAATCGCCCGTCAACCCGGAGGTGGAGACCGCGTACACGAAGCCGTTTGCCGCCTCGTCGATGCGCGCGATCCGCTCGTCGGGCGTACCTGGGGCGATCAAGAAAACGAGTTCCAACCCGGAAGCATCGGCGGCGTCGCCAATCAGATCCGCGGATTCGAGCGAAATGTCCGCCAGGATGATTCCGTCGACGCCCGCGTCCACCGCCGAACGACAGAAGGCCGGAGCTCCATAGGCATGAATGGGATTGGCATACCCCATCAAGAGGACTGGAGTCGCGCGTTCGGTCTTGAAACTCGAGGTCGCCTCGAATGCATCTGCGATCGTGACGCCATTTCGGAGGGCGATCTCGCTGGATCGTTGGATCGGGATGCCTTCGCCGACGGGATCGCTGAACGGCATGCCCAGCTCGATGAAATCGGCGTCGCCGTCCGCGAGCGCCCTCATGAGCGGCACCGTGGCGTTCCGCTCCGGATATCCGGTCGTCACGAAAAGCCCCATCGCCTTATCACCGCGGCGGATTAAGCCTTCGAGGTGGCTTCTAATCATCTTTCGCCTCAGCGATCGTCCACATGTCCTTATCCCCACGGCCGGAGCAGTTCAGCACGACTGTTGCCCCTCGTCCGACCATTGTAGAGACCTCCTGCAGCGCTGCGACCGCATGGGCCGTTTCGAGGGCCGGAATGATGCCCTCGGTTCTGGCCAGCAGGCGCACGCCGGCGAGTGCTTGCTCGTCGGTCGCGGTTAGATAACGGACGCGTTCGGTTGATTTCAGGAATGCATGTTCGGGTCCGACGCCCGGGTAGTCGAGTCCCGCGGAGACCGAATGTGCCAGCTGGATCTGTCCGTCGTCGTCCTGGAGCAGGAAGCTCATGGCTCCGTGGAGGATGCCGGGGCGTCCAAGTGTGAGTGTTGCGGCATGGCGGCCGTCGAGCCCTTCTCCGGCCGCTTCCACCCCGACGAGCGTCACGTCCCGGTTGAGGAAGGGGTAGAAGATGCCTATTGCATTCGATCCGCCTCCGACGCAGGCGACGACGGCGTCGGGATCCGAACGGCCGGTCGCCAATTGGAACTGCTCCACGGTCTCGCGTCCGATGACAGACTGAAAATCGCGGACCATGGCCGGGTAAGGATGCGGTCCCACGACCGATCCGATCAGGTAGTGCGTAGTCTCGACATTGCGAACCCAGTCGCGAAGCGCCTCGTTCGTGGCGTCTTTCAGCGTCCGGCTCCCGCTCGACACGGGCCGGACCTCTGCGCCCAGGAGCTCCATGCGAAGTACGTTCAAGCGCTGGCGGGCTACGTCCTCTTCGCCCATGTAAACGACGCACTGGATCCCGAATTTTGCGCACACGGTCGCCGTCGCAACCCCGTGCTGCCCCGCCCCGGTCTCTGCGATGATTCGGTTCTTACCCATTCGCCGTGCCAGGAGAATCTGGCCGACGGTGTTGTTGATCTTATGAGCGCCGGTGTGGCAGAGGTCCTCGCGCTTCAGAAAGACGCGTGCGAGCCCGACCGCTTCCGCAAGGCGAGGAGCCGGAGTCAGAGGGATCGGGCGCCCCACGTAAGTGCGCAGGAGATCTTCTAGCTCGCGGAGGAAGTCACTGTCGATCTTTGCCGCCTCGTACGCCTCCGCCAGTTCGGCGACAGGCCGCGAGAGAATCTCGGGCACATAGATGCCGCCGAACATCCCGAATCTGCCGCGCTGGTCCGGATACCGGTTGTACTCGATCATGGGGCTGCTCGGAATGGCGCCAGGGCGGCGAAAAGGTCGTCAACGGCTGCGAAATCTTTCATGCCGGGTGATTGTTCGACTCCGCTGGAGACGTCGATGCCATAGGGCCCGACGGCTGTGACCGCCTCCGCCGCATTCGCTGCATTGAGGCCGCCTGCAAGAAACAGCGGGACGTCCAGATCCAGAGCCGAGACTGTCTCCCAGCTGAAGGTCCGGCCCGTTCCTCCCGGCTGATTCTCGACGAATGTGTCGAAAAGGAGGCCGTAGACATGAGGGATGTATGGATCCAACTTCTTCTGCAGCGCCGCCGGATCATCGTCGTTTCGAATCCTGAAGACTTTGATGACGGGCCGTGCGACTTGTGAGCAATACTCGACCGACTCATCGCCATGCAGCTGCACGATATCGAATCCGACGGCCGAGGCAGTCTCATTGAGCGTTTCCACGTCCGCGTCCACGAAAACGCCGACCGTCTTCACACCGGCGACCCACTCGAAGATCTCACGCGCCATGTCGGGCTCGACATAGCGGGAACTCGCTTCCGACTGGATGAATCCCAGATAATCGGCCCCGGCGCCCGCGCAATACCGTGCATCGGCCAGGTTCGTGATGCCGCAAATCTTGACGCGCAGATTCTCCACCTTTAACCGACCAGGCGCAGCTTTGTACGTTTGTCGAGCATTTCCGCGGCCTGGGCGAGCAGCGAGCGGAGCGTGCGCTCGACGTCATGCTCTTTCATTAGCGCCTCGCCGATGAGAAATCCGTGCACGCCGAGACTGCACAGTTGGGCTAGCTGGTCTCCAGAATGTAGACCGCTCTCGGATACGACCGTCAGGTGGGCGGGTAGTTGGGGCAGCAGCCTCGCCGTGAGTGTCACATCGACCTCAAACGTAGTGAGGTCTCTGTTGTTGATTCCGAGCAGCCTCACGCGGTCGAGGTCGAGTTCGCTCAACTCGGCCGCGCTGTGCACCTCCACGAGGCATTCGAGACCGAGCTCGGACGCTGCGTCGAGCAGGTCGTGAAGCCGGTCTCTTTCCAGGGCCGCGGCGATCAAAAGGGTCGCGTCGGCTCCAAAGGCGCGCGCTTCGATGAGCTGATACGGGTCGACGATGAAGTCCTTCCGGAGGACCGGCAGATCGACGAATCGCCTGACCTCCGCCAAGTGCATGAGGGAGCCCTTGAAATGGTTCGGTTCAGTCAGCACCGACACGGCGGCCGCTCCGCCGCGGCGGTATCCGCGGCTGATGGTCGATACATCGAAGTCTGCGCGAATGAGTCCCCTCGACGGCGACGCCTTCTTGACCTCGCCGATCACGGAAACGGGCTTCGAACGGAGGGCATGCTCCAGCGACAGCGTGGGCGCACTAAACGCCGGCAGGGACTCGAGCATGACCACGGTCGCCGTCGCCTTGGCCTGTTGAACGCGCAGTTCGGTTTCTCTGAGTATGTCCTTGAGTATGTCCATCGTCGTGGTGGTTTCAAGCTGCCTTCAGCAGGATCGTTGCCTCTCTCAATTCGTCGAGTTTCGCCTGCGCCGCACCGGAGTCGATGCTGGCGGCGGCGGTTTGGAGCGCGGATTCAATGTCGGTTTCCAGTCCCGCGACGAGCAGCGCGTGGGCTGCGTTGACCAGCACAACGTCTCGGCGTGGGCCATCGTCCCCTCGGAGAATCGAGCGAACGATCCTGGCATTGTCCTCCGCTGAGCCGCCTTTCAACGCGGCGTGGTCCGACAGTTTGAACCCGAGCGACTCCGGCCGGAACTCGACCGTTTCGGGTTCCGACATCCCCGAGCGGCCGATGTGCAGCGTGGTAGGTCCGGTCAATGTGATTTCGTCCAGCCCGTCGCTGGCGTGAACCGTGATGACATGCTCGGCGCCCAGTCTGAGTAGTATGGTCGCCACGAGCCGCGCCACGTCGGGGTCGAAGACGCCCACGAGTTGGCGGCGAACCATGGCGGGGTTGCACATCGGCCCCATGATGTTGAACATGGTTCT
>DATKEJ010000155.1:0-6642 GCA_035512315.1 Rhodothermales bacterium
AGTCGATGTTCGGATTGAACATGTCGTACCGCACGCCGAGGTTCAGGATCATGCTGGAGAACTCCATTTTGTCCTGCACGTACGCCGCGAACTCGATAGGGTGGTAGCTTTCGTGGAGCCCTCGGTTGAGCCAGTATCGTGGATCGGTCGTAAAGGATGGATACCGGTACGCGTAATCCTCGTTGAACGTGTTCCGCCGCAGCTCGATGCCCGCCTTCATCAAATTGTTCAGATCGAGTTGCCAGGTAGCGCTGCCCTCGAGTGAGATATCGCTGACGATGTGATGCTGGTTGTTGATGAACGTATAGGCGTCGAACGGCTCGTCGGGGTATCCGTTGTACCGCTGGAAGCCAAAGATCGTGGGATTCTCGCTAACGCCGAACCGGATGAAGTCGCTCGGCAGCTCGCGAATGTCGAGCTTGAAGTGGCTCAGCCGCAAATCGTAGAAGAGGCGCTGCGACAGCGTGTGGGTCCAGTTCGCCGAGAGGAGCAGTGTTTCGTCGTCGAGGATCGATCCCCAACCGCGGTAAAACTTGACCTGGTTGGTGAAGTCGCCGTTTTCCTGGAGTGTCGAGTGGCCGATTCGGCTGTAGAGGCCGTTCAGCCGGAGTTTCATTTCGGGCTTCGGGCGGATGACCACGTTTGCCATCACGTCGTCGAGCTCGCGTGAATCGCGCGGGTGTGGATAGACGTACGCTTCGCGCTTGAACTGCGTGGCGACGAAAAACGTGGCGCCGGTATTTCCGACGCCGAGAATCGGTCCACCGACGCTCGCATAGAGTTGCTTGTCGGCAAAGTCGCGGTAGTCGTACACCTGGCTGCTGCGCTCCTCGTTCCACCACTCGGGATCCAGCGTCCCGTCCTCGAGCGTGTGCTCGACGAACTCCTTCTGCTTCTCCATGTCGTAGAGATAGTCGCCGAAGTGTCGCTGGCCCGCGAATCCGTAGAGCGCCTCCAGCGAGGCGGAGTATTGCCGCCCGCCCTCTCTGGTCACCACGTTCACTACGCCTGACTGTGCGCCGCCGTATTCGGCGTCGAATCCGCCCGTCAGGACCTGTATCTCCTGCACGGCGTGCATGTTGATGTTCGTGTAGGAGCCACCCTGGTCCGCGCGGGCCTCCACAAGAGCGGCGGCGCGCGCACCGTCGATGAACCAGAGGACCTCATTCTGCTCACCGCCGCGAACCGCGTATCGCGTCTCGCCCCGTCCCGATCCGCCAAGGCCTCCGATGATGGGCTCGGGGTCGAAGAGCACGCCCTGCTGGACCATCAGAGCCTCGCGGGCCGTCGTGACCGGCAATTCGTTGAGCCGGCGCACGTCCAGATAGATTACGCTCGCCGTCTCGTCGGGCCGAATGACGGGACGCTCGGCGGTGACGACGATCTCCTCATCCATGAGGAGCGTCGCGGGCTGCAGGGCGACGTCGACGCGAGTAGTCAAGCCGCTCTGCACCAGTACGTCGTCGACGAATGTGGTCGTGTACCCCAGCATCGTGATCCTGAGCCGGTGCGTGCCGGGTGGGACCTGGATGACGAAATAGTCGCCGTTCACGTCCGCTGCGGCTCCGTACGGCGTGCCGACCACCAGTATGTTCGCGCCGGGAAGCGTCTCGCGGGTCTCCGAGTCCGTAATCGTCCCGACAATCTTACCGGAGGCCGACGTTGGGAGCGAGCCGGCCGAGGCCGGCGCGCAGGTGATCAGCGCCAGGATAAGGGATAGAAGCAGCGATCTTGAGGGCATCGTTGTTTATGCTTTCCCGTTGTCGTTTCCGTTCAGTGCCGCATTGATTGAATCGGCATCCTGAGCCTGAAGCACGCGCCGGACACCGTGCAAATGCGCCCGCATCCGCCTGACGGCCAGCGGCTTGTTCCGAGCCTTCAATGCCGTGAGCATTCCGGCGTGCTCGCGATAGTCCTGCCCGCGGGAGCCGTGGATGTCTAAGATAGCATTAGCCACCGACTTTGACGCAGTCACGAAGTGGCATGGTTCTTACATTTCCCTCCATGTCGCTGACTTCTAAAATCACACTGGTCACAGGGGCCGGATCCGGAATCGGTGCGGCCGTCGGACGGCGATTCGGCGCATCAGGAGCCTTCGTGTACGTGGTTGATATCGACGAGACGAAAGGACAGGCAACCGTTGCGGACCTGACAAGTGGAGGGCACAGGGCCACATTTTTGAGACTGGACGTCTCCGACCCGAAAGCTTGCGATGAGCTCGCCCGGCAGGTGCTGGATAAGTCGGGCCGGCTCGACGTCCTCGTCAACAATGCCGGAATCGGGCACGTTGGGACGATCCTTCAGACCACCGCCGAAGATCTCGACCGCCTGTATGCAGTCAATGTTCGCGGGGTTTTCAACCTGAGCAAAGCTTTCATCAGTCCGATGATCGAGCGCGGATCGGGATCCATCATCAACATGGCGTCCATAGCGGGCATCGTCGGCATTACCGACAGGGCGGCCTACACGACGACGAAATTCGCGGTTGTCGGACTGACGAAGGCGATGGCGCTCGACCATGCGAAGACCGGCGTTCGCATCAACTGCATCTGCCCGGCGCGCGTCGAAACGCCGTTCGTCAAGGCGCGGATCGCCGAGTATCCCGATCCCGAGAAGGCGTATCGGGAAATGTCGGATTCGCAGCCGATCGGACGCATGGCCACACCGGATGAGATCGCCGCGGCGGCTCTGTACTTCGCGCAGGACGAATCGGCTTTCGTGACAGGAACAGCATTTGTGATAGATGGTGCATTCAGTGCAGGGAGGTAGATAAAAACATGAAATTGTGTCGATTCATTGACAAATCCGGCGACATCCGATACGGCACCGGAAAGGAGGACGGACGACTTCATCTCGTAGAGGGCGATCTGTTCGGCGAGATGACGGTGACGGATCGGCTGGCCGATGTCGACCGTTTTCTCGCGCCCTTGACGCCGACGGCGATCATGGGCGTCGGCTTGAATTACGGGCACCACGCCGAAGAGTCGGGCATGGCAATCCCGAAATGGCCCGTCTTGTTTTTCAAGGGGCCCAATACGCTGCAGCATCCGCGAGGGCCGATTGTCCTGCCCAGGCATCTGCGATCGGACGAGGTGGATTACGAGTGCGAGCTGGCCGTCGTGATCGGACGGGCGTGCAAGAACGTTTCGCGCGAAGAAGCGCTCGAGTACGTGCTGGGATATACGTGCGCTAACGACGTGTCGGCGCGAGACTGGCAGATCGTGCGAGGCGGCGGACAATGGTGCCGCGGGAAGTCGTTCGACACGTTCTCGCCGCTGGGTCCGTGCATCGTGACAACCGACGAAATCCCCAATCCGAACGCACTCGGTATCCGGACGCTATTGAACGGCGAGCCCGTACAGGATTGGAATACGAACGACATGATCTTTGACGTCCCGGAAATCATTTCCTTCATGAGCGGCAGTTCGACACTTTTGCCGGGAACGGTTATTCTCACCGGTACACCGCACGGTGTTGGGATGGCCGCGAAACCTCCACGATGGCTGAGGGAGGGAGACGAGGTGACGATTGAGATCGAGGGGATTGGGGCGTTGACGAATCCCGTTGTGGCGGAATAATTAAAAATTCAAATTCAAAATTCAAAATGAGTCCTGGGTCCGGTGTCCTGTGTCCGGCGGCGGGGACGGTGTGGGATGCAGCCTACCCCGGGCGGGCGGGCACCTTCGCCTGAATGACGAATCAACGGCAGGTCGGTCTCCGCGCCTCGGACTTCTGTCGGACTTCGGACCTCTCGAAAAACTCGGGGCAGTCTTTCTGACTTCGGGCACCATGTGAGGCTCAGGGCAACCTCTCAAGGGTATCTCGACCGACGCTGGACTCCGGACCCCGGACAAAACCAAGACCAATGAGTGTCAACTTCGACTTCAAGGACAAAGTCGCCGTCGTAACCGGCGGCGCGAAGGGCATCGGCGGCTCGACCTCCACGAGATTCCTCGAGAGCGGGGCGCTGGTCGCCATCCTCGACATCGACGAACAGGCAGGATTGGAGCGGGCGGCCGCATTTCCGGATCGCGCCATGTTCATCAAATGTGACGTGTCGAAATCCAGTCAGGTAGCGATCGCCTTCGACCGGATCAAGGAGCGCTTCGGCGGCGTCGATTACCTCATCAACAATGCCGGCATCCAGCGCTATAGCACGGTAACGGAGACGTCAGACGAGGAGTGGGATCTCGTCATGAACGTCAACCTGAAAAGCGCCTTTTTGTGCGCGCGCGCCGCAATACCGTCGATGCTGGAGCGCGGCACGGGCGTCGTCGTGAACGTCTCGAGCGTGCAGGCGATGTACTCGCAGAACAAGGTTGCGCCGTACGTGACCTCGAAGACGGCCATGCTCGGATTGACCCGAAGCATCACCGTCGACTACGCACCGAAAGTCCGATGCGTCGCCGTTTGCCCGGGGACGGTCGACACGCCCATGATGGCCTGGGCGGCGAGTCAGTCGCCGAATCCGGAGGCCGTTTACGAGGAGGTGAACAACATGCATCTGGTCAAACGGATCGGCACGCCGGACGAGGTCGCTGCGCTGATCCTGTTCCTTTGCAGTGACGAGGCGGGTTTCATCACGGGCCAAGCCTTTCGCATCGACGGAGGCCTGGGGATCGTCCTGGCCGGGAGCAAGCAGGAATGAAGATCACCGACATCAAGGCCACGACCGTAACGGTGCCGCTGGAGGCGCCGCTGCGGCACTCGGCCGGCGCGCACTGGGGCCGCTTCGTGCGGACGATCGTCGAAGTGGAAACCGACGAGGGGATTACAGGCTTCGGTGAGATGGGAGGTGGAGGCGAATCGGCCGAAGCCGCAATTCGGGGTCTTAAGAGCTATCTCGTGGGCCACGACCCGCTGCAGCTCGAGCAGCTCTACTGGAAAATCTGCAACCCCACGGGCTCCCTCTACAACAACCGGTCGCAGATGCACGCCGCGATCGAGTTCGCCTGCATCGACATCGTAGGAAAGAAACTCGGCATCCGAGCGTGCGATCTTCTGGGCGGCGCGCTGCGGGAGGCGGTCCCGTTCGCATCCTACCTTTTCTTCCGCTATGCGGACGAGAAAACCGGCCACGGCGGCGAGGACAATGCCGAGCGGATGATCGCGCACGTCCGCGACCTCGTCTCTCGGTACGGATTCAAGACGCACAAGCTGAAGGGCGGCGTATTTGCACCCGACCACGAGGTGGAGGTTTTCCGAGCCGTTGCCGAGAGTTTTCCGAAGGACCGCGTGCGGATCGATCCGAACGCCGTCTGGACGGTCGAGGAAGCCATCCGAGTCGGCCACGCCATCGAGGACCTGAACAACGACTACTTCGAGGACCCGTGCTGGGGTCTGGAGGGCATGCGCCGCGTCCGCGAGATGGTGCGGATCCCAACGGCGACGAATACCGTGGTCGTGAACTTTGAACAGCTGGCCGCCTGCATCCGGACGAACGCCGTCGACGTCATTCTCCTCGACACGACGTTCTGGGGTGGACTCCGGCAGGCCTGGAAGGCCGGCGCGGTGTGCAGCACGTTTCAGCGGGGCACGGCGGTCCACAGTTCCGGCGAACTGGGAATCCAGCTCGCAACGATGCTGCACCTTGGGGCGGCACTGCCCAACATCCATTTCGCGGCCGACGCGCACTATCACCACCTGCTCGACGACGTCATCGTAGGCGGGAAAATGGAGTACAAGAACGGCGCGATTGCGGTCCCCAAAGGCCCCGGTCTCGGCGTCGAGATCGACCGCGACCGCCTCGCAAAATACGCGGAGCTTTACCGGGAGCTGGGCAGCTACCCGTATGACAGGGATCCGCAGCGACCAGGGTGGTTCTCCGTGTGGCCCGAAAGCCGGTGGGCTGTGCCAAGACGATAAACGAGAAACGAGAAACGAGAAACGCTAAACAGTCCCAATAGCAAGTCAGTCCGGCGCGGAAGCTGGCACCCGTAACGGCCGTACTTCATTCACGCGCCGGAAAGGCCGTTCGGGATGACAGTCAACCATGACAATCAATGACTTCTGAAAACACTGTCTGGTCGATCGACCAGGCCTCGGTATTCGTCGAAGGGCTCGATCACCCGGAGTGCGTTGCCACTCATCCCGACGGATCCATCTGGGCAGGAGGCGAAGCGGGTCAGATCTACAGGATATCGCCCGACGGAAGCGAGGTGCGCGAGGTTGCCAATACCGAAGGGTTTATTCTCGGCATTGCGTTCAGCCCGGATCTGTCGTGGCTGCTTGTCTGCGACAACGGCCGGCATTGTCTCTGGCGACTGGATCTTCAAACCGAACAGTTGTCGCTGTTCGCTCGGGGCGCGTCGGGCCATGAGTTCAAGATCCCCAACTACGCCTGCTTTGCATCGGATGGGACCATCTACGTTTCCGACAGCGGCACCTTCCGGGTGGTGGACGGCCAGATCACCCGATTCGATGCCGATCACAGCGGCCGTGGAGATGTCTGGTGCGAAGGACCATTCAACTTTGCCAACGGCATCTGCCTGTCGCCTGGTGAGGACGCTCTGTATGTGGTAGCGAGCTTCCTGCCGGGCGTCGAGCGAATTGCCATCAACCGCGACGGATCGGCCGGAACGCGCGAAGTGGTCGTCAGATTGCCAAGGACCGTTCCTGACGGCGTCGCATTCGACACCGACG
>DATKEJ010000156.1:0-5789 GCA_035512315.1 Rhodothermales bacterium
GAGAAGTCGATAGCCGGTCTTACGGATGGTTTCGATGTAATGCGGATCGCGCGAGTCGTCACCCAGGTTCTTCCGCAATTCAGAGATGCATCTGGACAGAACGTCCTCCGTGACGACCATCCCGCTCCAAACGGTCTCGAAGAAATAGTCTTTCGTCACCGTCCGGCCGGGCTGCTCTGCAAGGCAGACGAGGACTTCCATGACCTTAGGCTCGACGGCCACGTCTTCGTCCTCCCGAGTCATTCGGTTGAGCGACGGCTCAACGAGCCAGTCACCAACCCAAAACCCGGCCGTCAAGTGTCCTGAGCGCATTCCGTCCCCAAAAAGGATCGCTGTCTTGGATTCAACGTCGGAACTCCAACTGTGGGCGATTCAGTCCCGATTTCAGTCTGGGAGACGTCCCCCTAAAGTAACAAACATCAGCCTCTCATCGGTCGATAATCAGACTAATATAAGTCTATGATAAGGGAGGCCGCCTGCACATTTTGTTAACTGTAGAGGTTGGTTGACGCATTCCCGCCTGAGATAGCAATAAGGGACGAGACTGATGAAATGAAAAATAAACTAGTGTTGTACCGGGGCACCGGGGTACGCGAGAGTGAACCGAGGCCGCGTTAGATGGTTCAATGAGACTAATCAGATCCAAAGGATTTGATGCAGTTCATGAAATCAATAGCAACCAAATAGCACAACAATGCGAACAACAATCCTATACGCTACGAGTCAATTCGCTCGAAGGCTAAGTCAATCGAACGGCAGCATGTCTGCACTGGTACTCGTACTCGTCCTTTCGATGGCAGGCTGCTCCAGTATGAGCAAGACTGAGAAAGGTGTCGTCATCGGCGGCGGAAGCGGCGCCGTCGTCGGCGGGGCGGTCGGCAAGGTGATCTTCGGGGAGACCGCAAAGGGCGCAATCGTAGGCGCGGTGGTCGGAGGCGCCGCTGGTGCGATAATCGGCCGGCAGATGGATAAGCAGGCCCAAGAACTCGAAAAGGAAATCAAGGACGCCGAGATAGCGCGCGTTGGCGAGGGAATCGTAGTGACCTTCGACTCGGGCCTACTCTTTGATTTTGACTCTGCCGAGCTTCAACCTGCCGCCAGATCGAACCTTGCGGATCTCTCGGAAAGCATTCGAGAGTACGACAATACCGAACTGATGATCGTCGGTCACACGGACGATATCGGAGAGGATACCTACAACGACCGTCTGTCAGTACGACGTGCCGAGTCGGCCGCCGCCTATTTGTTTGAGCAGGGGGTCACGTCCGCTCGCGTAACGACGTTGGGTAAAGGGGAAACGGATCCCATCGCAACGAACGACACCGATGATGGACGCCAGTTAAATAGGCGTGTTGAGGTGGTGATTTATGCGAGCGAGGAGTACCGGGAGTCCCTCCAGACAACAGAAGGATAAGCAGCCGAGGCGGAGAATCCCGATCTATCGACCCTGCGCTATATCCGAGAGGGTCGGCTGCGGTCGATATCCGCTGATCAACATGTCAGCATGCGCGGACACGAGTTCATAGCAGCGACATTCATCCTCGTAATCGGTGGGTGCCTTGGGCGGCAGGGTGACGGCCCCCGCCCAGCCACCGATTTCGAGAGAGAGATCGACGCCGGCCTCGACGGTATCGAGTATCGTCTCAATCGGTTGCAGACCGAAGACTCGTCGGATCTTGACGCCGAGGAAACACTCGAAGAACTGCGGCGCCACAGAGATGATCTCCGTCGCGAGCTGGATCGAATGATCGCAAACACGGATCCCCCGTCCGACTCGATGGAGGTCCACCTGAGGCGTCGGCTCGAAGATCTGGCGATTCGTTATGAAACCGCCCGCCTGGGTCGTTTCGAGTCGCGAGAATTATTTCAACGGGCTGTCGAAACGCGCTTCGAGGATCTCGATCGCGAGCTGGCACTCTTGGAAGGTCAGATCGTCCAGGACAACCTGCAGGATCGGTTTGACGGCACGATCGCCCGGCTTTACAGGATTCGAAACGATGTTGCGCTCCGTGTCGCCGAAACAGCGGCTGCTTCCGAGCCCGAGTTCCCTCGAATGAAAAGCGAGTTGGCGGCAGCAATCGGCAAACTCGATCTGCTGCTGGCGCACACAACGAGGGAAGTGGACCGGGCCTTTAGCAAGGAGCACCCGGTGGGCACGCTGAACAGGTTATGGCTGTAGCCTCCACAGAAGAGACAATGAAAACCATTTGGTATAGAGATGACCAGAAATGACATCAGACCGACCTCGGTTAGATTCGGGCTGGGACTCGTAATCCTCCTGGTCGGGCTACTTGCGATAAACAACCCCGTCAACGCTCAGCGTTCGTCAGCCTCGGTCGGCTTTGGCGGCCAGATCGGCGATCCTTCCGGGGTGACACTGAAGCTTCGAGATCCCGGCGGCGTTTCGTACGACTTCATGGCCGCATGGGACAGTGGAGACTTCTTCTTCCTGAATGTCCACGGCCTGTTCGAGAGGCACGTTGGGAGACACAACAACGTGCATTTCTTCTACGGACCTGGTGGGTACATCGGCGTGCGTGAACGAAACCGGAGAGATGATGATACCATCATTGGGATCAGCGCGACGGTCGGTCTCGGGGTAATCCTCGAACAATTTGAGTTGTTCGGTCAGCTGATACCGCGTCTCGACCTCACGCCGGGCACCGACGGTGAAGTCGGGGCCGGCATCGGCGTCCGCTATTACTTTTAACCTCTTTCCCGGAAGCTAAATAAGGAAGCAACCGAAGCAGTGCCCTAGGATGGGCAATCCGGGGAGGCATACCCGGTACCCGAAGACTCGACATACTGGTTTCATTAACTGGTGGGTACACATACGCGTCGAGGTTCGGGTGCCGGGTATTCTTTTTGCCATCATGTCCGGTTAATCTCCCGGCCGAACCGCCCCTGTCGAAGTCCGTTATCCGGATGTCGATGAGTGACCGTGCCGGACGAAATCTCCCTTCAGATCATTTTGAGTTTTTGCGGTTCCGGCGTTTCGCTCACCCTCATCCCTCGGTTAATGGTCCAAACGGACTAGGTCCATTTCCGACCCTTTGGGCGATGCCATAGTCTCGGATTTGACCGACTATGATTTGGTTGCGGTGAAGCGACTGCCATTACGAGGCACGGTGTCAGACAGATACCCCGACGTTGCGTCGATCGATGCCTTTCAAAATCGAGCAGCCACTAGCACCGTTCAAGTGCAGGAGAATCCATGAAAACATCTAGTAAGGACGCACGAGAGGACACGGGCTCGCGGGCTGACGCGCGCGGATCGGGATGGGTGCTGACATCGATGATTGCCCTCTCGGTAGTCGGCTTGGCCCAACTGAAGAACACTGAAATGCAAACCGCATTGGGGGCTGGGGTCGGTGCGGCCATGGGAGGAGCGATTGGCAGGACCATCGGAAGCATCGCCAGCGGTGCGATTGTGGGCGCAATTGTGGGCGCAGCTGCCGTCGCCGTTATCCGGCGCTCAGATCCGGCGCCGAGCGAAGATGAAGCGCAGAGCGACCAGTAACCAGGCCTCCGGACAACAATGCCCGGTACCGAAATCCTCGACCATTATACTTGTTATCACCCGGTGGGTACGCACATGGGACGTCGAGATTCGCGGTACCGGGCATTGTTGTCCGGGCTCACTGTAACGCGCGATCTACATGGATGCAGTCGCGCGGCGGTTCGACAAAAACCCCGGTCGGACGGGTTAATGGTCCAAGCGGTCTAGATCCCTTTTCCATCACTTGGGCGATTGTTCGCGAAGCCGGTTTTGCCGAACCTGAGTTTAGTTCCAGCGCGCGGCGATGTTGATGCAAGTGAAGTGGGCGTGTCGTGACGAATAACCTGATTTTTTTCGCCGAGCGAGATGACTATCCAATTCCGTGCCATACGACGCTTGAGTGTTTCGAGACGCTCGCAAGTCCGAACACGGCCTACAGTGTCCTCTCCCTCGCCGAGCCCTCACAAAGATGATAAGATGTCCTGCTTGGATGAAATTAACCGATACACGTTCCTCTGTCTCCTCTGTGTCCTGACGCTCCTCCTGCCGGGTTGCATGATGCTCGGCGACCGGGGCCCCACCCCTTCGACCGAACCGGCGCTGGAAATTGACCTCAGTCTCACTGGGTTGGATTATCGCCTTCGCCGGCTGGCTCACCAGAGGTCCCGCGTTGAGCACGCCGAAGAAACAATTGAGAGCCTGCACAACAATCTTCGTGAACTCCGAACTGAATTTAAACGACTTTTGTCAAGCCGTGACCACGGCCCGTCTTTCGATTCGGCCGCAATAGACCTCCGAGACCGCGTGGATGACCTAGCCATCCGCTATATGGCGGCAACTCTTGGTCAACTGATATCGAAGGATCATTTCTTGGAGGCAGTGGAGACCCGATTCGACGACCTTGACCGAGAGCTGGCAGTCCTCGAAGGAAGCATTTTTCACTGGGAACTGCGCGACGAGTTCGACGAGTCGATCTCAAGACTTTACGAGCATCGAGACCGTGTTGCGCTTCGTTTGAGCGAAACCGCTTCTGCTTCGGAGCTGGAATTCGCCGAGATGAAAACCGGGTTGGCGTCTTCGATTGGCAGGCTGGATGTTCTGATCGCCCACACGACGATGCAGGTCGATCACGCGTATAACGCTAAGCATCCGATTCGATCGATCGACAAACTGTGGCTCTAAGGCGCCGGTCCAACCTGACTCCCTGGATAAACTCAATATAGATGAAAGATATATCGATCACGGACACCCCACGCAAGCCACGCAAACGCGCGAGTCAAAAGGGCCACTATGCGTCCAACATCAGTGCAGTGAAAGGCCCCAACAGACTCCTCCGACTGTTCAGGTCGTTTAGCCGGGTGGTTCCTCCCCTGGCTCGCGTGCACGCTTCCAGACGCGACACAAAAGGGCCCTTTGGGGTTCGCTGATACACTCATGGACTTCCTCGAAACTAAATAACGGGAAGCAAGGAAGCCCCCCACCATGGCGCCCCACAACAACCCGGGGCGACCATGGGAGACCTACCCGGTACCGGCTGTCGACATCCTCACTGGTTTTCTAAAGCCGTGGGAACGCCCCCCCCGTCGACCTCCACGGTACCGGGTATTGTCTTTTCTGTCCAACCTGACGGGTCTAGAGACCTGACAGGTCTAAAGACCTGACAGGTTTATAAACCCCTCACTCCTGTAAATCGCACATATGTGCACCACCTCGCAAGAATCACTGAACCGACGCCGCGAACCCACGTGCCCCCGGCGGGTTGAACTCGGTTCATGCTCATTTCCCAACAAGCCATACTGACAGACCTGGCATCGCTGGCCGAGAAAATCGCCGAGCGATCCTATGCGCCGTACAGCGATGCCGCGTGCGGTTGCATCGTGCTGCTGTCCGACGGCGCTTGGGTTCCGGGCGTTCGCGTCGAGAATGCCTCGTTCCCTCTGCTGATACCCGCGGCTATGAACGCCGTGACTACGGCCGTTGCGGCGGGACGTGGCGACATTGTGGCAGCCTCAACGAATACCTCGTTCGGGGGCGCAGATCGGGACTACCTCGCGGCCTTTCTCCCTGATGCCCGCTTCGACGGCAATATCGCGCGCTCGTCGCGGGCCATCCCGCCCATTGGAGACCGGCTCAACCCCTTAATCCACGCCGGAAGCCGCAACGGGGTCGACCTGATGGGACTCGCTCGAAGTGCAGCCAGCCGAGCGCACGTCCCCGAGTCCAATTTTCCGGTCGGGTGTATCCTGGAGGTCGGGAATGGCGGCTTAATCCCCGGATGCAACGTCGAACA
>DATKEJ010000157.1:0-6055 GCA_035512315.1 Rhodothermales bacterium
ACGCGGAAAGTAACGTCATTATTGCGATCAGGCCGCTGGCTCGAGTCATTCTTAATCTCCTGAGCTGAGTATCGAGAAGGGGTCCTCGCCAGCTAACGGCCGGTGTTCAGCTGCGGGTAGGCACCGCCGCGGTGCAGCGCACGAGGGCCGAGGCGAAGGCGAGGACCGAGTGCGCGTCGCATCACCTCGGAGTCTCGCGCGCCTGCCCGTCAGCTGAAACACGTCGTTGGGCGGCGTCGGTCGTTTGACAAAGATCTGCGCTCTGCAGCTCGCGCGGCGGAGCATGTAGCCGAAACAAACGATCCTCTCGGGGTGGCACAGCGGATATTTCGCCCCAAACCGCCAGACGCTTCCCGCCGAGGACTGAACGCCCTGATAGGAATTGCCCAACGTCAAATCGATACGGACGGCACGTAACCAGTCCTGTGCCCGCAGGCTCGAATTGCCTCGACGAGCTGACGGTAATCGGCGACATCGTGCTTGAGCTCACGCAGAACCTCGGTGCGGGCAAATAGGTGCCCTCGGCCCTCACCGTGCACGAGTGCAAGATCGGGATACGTGCTAAACAAGAGAAGCAGGGTTCCGACGCTCTCCGCCGAGGGCTGGGAGACGAGCACGCCATAGAACCGGACCAGCGTGTCGTTCACCAGGGACAGTTGGCTGAGCAGCGCTTTGATCTCACTGGGCGAGACTTGGTCGTCGACGATGGTCGTCCAGTCGACAGCGACGGCGGGGGCCACCCCAGCGCCCATCCGTTCCAGCGCCTGAGTCGCGTAGCGGACGAGGTTGGGAGCCCGATCGAAGTTGCGCGGGTCCGCCGCCGTCGCGAGGACGGCCCGCGCCTGCGGATGGCCGCCCAGCGATTCGGCAATCCCAAGCAGGGCGTAAGCGGCCTCCACGTTCACGCTGATGTCATCGTCGGTCGCGAGAACGTCGACGAGCGAATCCGCCACGGACGGGTCGCCGATTTTTTCCAAGGTGTGGACGGCTTGGAGCCGAACATCGGGGTTGGGCGACTGACGCGCGATAGTCGCAATCCACGGACACCACGCCCGGCATCCCGGATCATGCGCCCAATTGAGGTCGATCTCAGTAAGGGCTTCGAGGATCGGGCTCCAATCGTGGGTATATACGAGGAGAAGCGTGAGTACGCCGAGGCCGGCTGCCTTCTCTGCCGATCCCGCGATCCGCGCCTGTCGCGTTTCGCGGGCGCGATAGTCCTCGTCGGAGCGCTCCCAACTCTCCACCTCCATCGGATTGAATCCGAGGGAGCGCAGGACGCCCTGTCGGACAAACTTGCGGTCGTCCTCGGTCGCCGATGTGGAAAGAACCGTCGTCAGGCTGGAGTCGAGATCGAGAACTGCGAGTGCTCGGACGAAATGGCGACGCGCCTCCTCCTCCGGCTGGATAGTGCGAACGGGGTTAGACACGGTGGTCCTCCTGTCCCATTAACGCTGCGCTTGTTTACGGGCGGGCCAGGGCCATTCACTGGCACCCGAGCCTGCTTGGGCTATGGGAGTGTCACGCGATGCACGCGGGATCGAGAGCAAACTGACGTAATCGCGTGCAAGCGCGGGTTAGGTAGCGCGACTCCCGCAGAGCCCAGGCAACACGTATCACACGTTGCTCCCCGATGTGGCAAGGCACGCTCACTAGCCTCAGCCACTCGCCAGACGATTGAAAGCTTCGGTGGCTGCCCGGAAGTCCTCCTTGTGAGGAAAGTCGCCGCCGAGGGGTGTCATCGGTGCCCCTAGTGTTTTAAGTCGAAACGTCTGGTTCCGACCTTTCTTGAGGTGGATCGCAAACACGGTTCCGTCGTAATCCAGTCGCGATACCTCCGAGATCGGATGGATCCATTTCTTGAGGTTCGTTTCCAAGGCCTTGTCCAACCTGCCTTCAAGGACGCGATCCTTGAACCAGCGAAGGCGAGGGAAATAGAATATGCCATCCAACAGCAGGGGTCCAAATAAAAAGCTATCGAATGGGTTGCTCACCTGCACAAGGATCACGCGCTGGTTCGTGAGGACCACATGATGGATCACGCTGGAGGCGCATTCCCAGAAGCGATGGATGTGCCGCACGTAGTCGCCGAAGGTCCTCTCGTCATTGAAGCCTACGTATGTGAGAATTGCCTCCGAAGTAGTCATGTCGCCTCCCATAGAAGTAGTCATGTCGCCTCCCATAGACTTACATCATGTTCCGGGCACACTACATGTTCTGGCGAACAATAGGCTCAGCGTCCCCCAAAGCAGCAGGAACAGGACGACGTTGCGGACTGAAAAGATCCGTGGTGGTTTGTCGGGGTCAGTCGGGCTCATGGTTTTGTCAGAGTCCTGTGGCTGGCATCCACGCTCAGAGTGTACCAGGTCGCTCGGCGCGAGCGCTACCTAACGGCTCCGCGCTCAGCCGCGAGAGCCGCACGCGCAGCATTCTAAACCTCCCAGAATGGTGAAGCGGCTCTCGTCGGCTGCAGCGCGAGAGTTAGCTGGCAGACGACAGCCCGGCCGAAGTGCATGTCTTCCGCGAAGGCTCGAAGGCCCGTGGCCTTGAGCAGACGTAGGTACACTCACATCGCCTGAAGCCAAACGTAGGTGCGTCCCTCGTTCTCTTTCCACATTGTTCGAAACGCGACTCGGCCAGCCTGTAGAGCTTCCGCGAGTTCCGCAGAAAACTGTCCAGGATCCTCTCGATACATTCTCATCACGAGCGCAGCCAGAAACATATCATCCGGGTTCTTCCTGGCGACCCAAAACATGAAGTCAGTTTCGGCTTGATCCTGTCTTCTTGGCTTCTCCATCCGCGGCTCGGAGGATGGCGTTACGGCAGGGACGGCCGCTTGGCCCAAGTCCGACAGTCTCCGTGCTGCCGCCTCGCGGACCTGCGGGTTTTCGTCCCTGAGCGCGTTGGACAAGAGCTCAGGTGGCGGCGCGGTCATCCTGCCGACTCGCTCCACCATGGCCAGTCTGGCTCCGAAGAAGTGCTGGCGCGGATCCGGAAACCCCAGCACCGAGAAGCAGAGTTCGGGAACCACCCGATCCGGAATCGCGTCGAGTGCATCGGAGGCCAGGTTTGCATTCGTCATTCTGATCGTCTGCAGCGACTTGACGAAGATCGGGATTTGATGCGGCCCGCGAATGCCGGCCAGCACAACCGCGGAAGCACGGCGTCTCGCCCGCGCCATCTCGTAGTCCCAGAAGCAACTCAACATGTAACCCAGCTCGCGGAGCGCGGGCTCGTCGACGCGCTGCGAAACCGCTCCTTCAGCCGCCTGGCGCACCTCCAGCGCGGGGTCCGTCAGCGCATCGCACAGCGCAGCAATGCCCTTCTCTCGCGTCGTGCGCGCGAGGTGCTCGACCGCGCGCCGCCGCTTGCCCACGTCGCGTGATTTCAACTGCTTGAGGTACCACCAGAGCATTTCACCTCCTGTGCACCTTCAGCTAACGCCATAGCTAAGTTGCGAGCGAATCCAACAAAATGCGAGCGAAGCGAGCTTCCATCTATGCTCGCCAGCTTCAGCGTTTGTTAGCCGGCAGGCGCATCGCCTTCCAGTCGCGCGCCCTTTCCGAGGTTGCACGATTGACAGAAGGTGCGAAGGTTAGCCGCGACGGTCTTGCCACCCCTTGAGAAAGGCAGGATGTGATCGACGTGCAAGACGCAGCCAACGTGAGTCGCAGGACTTCTGCCGCATGAAACGCAGCGGAACCGATCCCGGCTCAGGACCTGGTAGCGCAGACCGAGTGTAGGTTGCCGACGATTCTCCTTTTCGGGACGGACGCGACCGACTCGGCGGTACCGTGGCCTTCGGACGGATCCCGTGAGGTTTGGTTCGCTGGGTTTAGCGAGATCGGAAGACTCCGAATCGGAGTTGATGCGCGTAACAAAAGCCAGGAGTGCCTTTGTCCATGTTCCCCACTTGCCTTCATAGGCCCCAGAGGAAATGGAAGAAGGCGATTCGTCCATCTCACCGTACGTCGGTTGTCGGCCGTGATGAGTCCAGACCTGGAGCAGGTTCTCGAAGTAATCGTCTTCCGAATACCGCTTGCCGAGATTCGATATCGGAAGGCCGGCCCGCTTTAGCGCTGCCCACCACGAGCCGAATCGTCGGCGGACGGTCTCCGCGTTCATGTCCGCGTGTTGATTGAAGAGCTCGATGGTGACCGGCCCGCCGTCGCCCTTGGCCGCCACCGTTCGGAGTTCGGCGAGCAACGCCTCGTCGGTAAACGTGCGGCCGACAACCCTTCTCGCCTTTGGTGCTTGGCTGAAGCGATCCGCCAGCCCCGCGCGAGTCAGGGCGCGATCCCAACCGCCGAATCGGCGAGCGACGGTAGAAGAGTGTGCTTTGGAGTGGTGATCGAACGCCGACTTGGTAACGTACGGTGACGCGACAATGGAAGCGACGCGGCGCAACTCGGCAAGGAGAGCTTCGTCGTCGTAGGAAACCAGGCGGTCAAGTTCAAATCGCGGCAATTCTATGTTGGTCGGCTAACGCCCCGCGATGAGCCGCGAGGCCCGCACGCGTGACGCTACCAATTAACGCTGCGGCCGAGCGGGCCGAGTCGGCTCGATCGCGATAGTTGGGCGGCGTCCTTGGCAGTCAACCCCTGACGCAGCGTACGGAGAATCCCCATTTCTTGGAAGTCGGATTGGACCGAACGTATGGCGAGACGCCTTCGAGGTAGAACTGCCAAAAGTCGTCGCCCGCGAAGTTCGTCGTCGACCAGAAAGACGTACCGGATCCCAGACCCTGGAACGTGCCCATTGGAGTCCTTTTTCCAGCTGGCAGCGCTGTAAAGCCACTGGTGTTGGTAGCGCCAGAGTCCTGTTCCCAAAGGCCGGGCTGCTTCATTCTGTTGCCATCATCCGCGCTCGATCCAAAAAACTCCGCGAGGGTCCTCCATTCTTCCTGCGTTGGCAGGTGCCAGCCATCGGGAACGGCCGAGAGGGCCGTTTCCAAATCATACAAGCATCCGTACACCGAGTAGTTTGGCGTAGTACGGGCCTCAGCCGGATCGGTGCCGTCATATCCGTAGACCCAGATCCCACCCTGCGAGACCGCGGGGCTGACGCGGGGAATGAACGCTAGGTTCTCGGCGAGCCATGTTTGATTTCCGATACGAATCGTCTTGTAGCCCTTTCCGTCCCGGCCATCGGTGAATATTTCCATGGTTGTCGTCCTCCTGATGTCCGGAAATCGCGCTTCAGAATACTCATGATCCGAGCTGGTTGCGAACTCGCTCACGCCGCCCAACGGTCCGCTTCAGCCGCGGCGGCTCATGATCACGCCAGCCGCCGTCGGCTGCAAGCGGTGTTAGGCAGGCCCTCGACGGATTCGAAACTGGGCGACGATCACGTGAATCAATCCTGTCGGATGTGCCACAAAACGCCTGACGGATCCGCGAACTGCATCATCACGCCGCCCTCCTGCTTATGTGGCTCCGCGAGCACGCGGGCGGTACCGCCGTAGACCTCGTCGAAGCGCATCGCCTTGATGTGCGACCACCACGCCTCGATGTCCTCGACATACAGGCAGAACATGAAGTTCCCGGCCCAGTCCTCGACGTAGTAGTTCTGCAGCCAAAAACCATAACTGTCTCTCTCGAACCGGACCGCGTTCTTTATCGACGCCCCCGGCGCAAACCCAAGGTCTCTGTAGAAGCAGACGACAGATCGAAGTCCTTGGCTGGAACAAAAGGGGTCAGATTCTGCACCTTGCGATTCGTCATCTACGCACCTGAGGTTATTGCCAGGAGGCATGACATCTCTGAACCAGGCGCCCGCATCAAGAACCCTAATTCCGCGCGGCACAGGCCCAGACCTGCCAAGACTGGCACTGCCTAACTACAATTGTCGAGTTCCGTCTATCTAGATATCCGGGCGGGCGCTTGCGGTATATCCCGGTCGCTCGGTCTGCCTCCGTCCCCTTTCTGCCCCCGGCTCCTCGAATACGAACGAACCGCCTGGCCCCGCGAGCCAGGATATGCCGCCACCAATCGCCTGCCTATCCTCATATACAGCAGAACCCGTTCGGAGTCCAGCGTGGAAGCCGTCCCGATCC
>DATKEJ010000158.1:0-5030 GCA_035512315.1 Rhodothermales bacterium
GGAGTTCGAGTACCAGACAGCCCTTTTCGACCTAGTTCGCGTCGAGCGGATGGGGGATGATTTCCGCAGGCTGCTCGGGGATGTCGCGTCCAACCCTGACCTGCCGGTCTCACGGTTGGGGGGCATTCATTAGTCCGCGAATCTCGAAGGAATTAGGGCGGAGAAATCCGCGATCCGCGTCCCCGCTACCTCCTCCCGACCCACCCGATCACACTACGGCATCGACACCGCGGACGGATGCCGGCAGGGCGGCGCCGGGTCGTCATCCCGGCGCCCGCGTGAAACGATTGGAAGCTGAAGGACGGTGGCGGGGATCTTAGAAAGAGTAGCCGTAGCCGACCCCGATGACGAGGCGCGCACCGTCGCCGGCGCGCCCCGTAACGTCGGCATAGGCAGCCGTGATGATGAAGGGAACGCGTTTCAGGGGCGCGATCGAAAGCCCGGCATTCAAGTCCTGCCCGGTCCAATCTGCCACCACGCCGAGTGCACGTACGACCTGAATACCCAGGCTTCCAAACACGTTCAGCCGTTCGTCCCCGTCGACGATCTGGCGTTCGCTGCGAAATCGACCGTTCCCGATGCCGGCGGACGCTGTCAGCATGCTGAACGGGCGCTGGAGATTCGACCGCAACCGGAAATTTCGCGTCGCGACACCGTAGTAGCTCGTGCCGCTGTCGCCGATCTCTCCGCGCAAAGCGACGCCATTCTCAACGCCGACGGCGAGACTGAGGTTGTCGGTCACCTGACGATGAACCTTCGCGCTCACGCTGACGTCCCGCGTTTCATCTCGATCGGCTTCCGTGAAGACGTTGTAGTTCGTAAACGCGAATTCGAGACCCACGGCTTTTCGCGAGTCCCCGAGCCCGAGACCGACGGCGGCGGCACCGTCCGGCCTATCGGCATATCGGGTTCGGTCCTGGTAAACGGCGATGGCAAATACATCCCTGAAATCGGCCCCGTACGCCGTCGGCGAATTTACGGAGGAGCCGGGCAGACTGACGGCCGCGACACGGATACGCACCGTGCTCGGCATGTCCAGCAGGAACCGCGACCGGAAGTCGTCGAGTGAATCGGCCGTGGAGTCGTTCAAGGAGATTCCGGTCGAATGGGCGCCGGCGGCGGATCGAGCTGCTGCCCCCTCGGCCGCCAGCATCATGACGACGGCCGGGATGAGTAGACCAAACAGACATCTCATATAAGTAATACGAACGACTGGTTTCTAATTATTACGAACGACCTGCTTCCGTTACTAACGACCTGTTTCGTTGGCAGTGTTGATGAGCGCGGAGAGCAGCATGTGGACGACCACAAACTCCTGAGGCGGATTTTCCACGAATTGCTGAGGGGCCTTGCGGACTACGCGCTCGAAGGCGCGCAGTGCGGCTACGAAGTCATTCGGATCGACCTTGTCGTTGGCCATCAGACCCTCCAGACCTTCCACGAGGTCGTGCACGAGAAACTTATTGTGGCCGTGGGACCGGAGCGCCTGCTCCAGGCTGCTGAGGCAGCCGGCGGTCTGCTCTGAGACTTCGTCCGTGACGACGCAGAGAACCGTTCGCTGAGCGGTTACGGCCGACTCGATCCACCCGTCGGTAGAAGCGATCGGCAGGATGAGGAGGCTTCCCGTCGCGAGCCTTCGATTCAAGCCGAGAGCTGTCTGGTTGAGATTCAACTGGACCGTCGGATTCGTAAACTCGGCGGAGAGACCGTATTTAAAGCTCTGCGCGAAGGCACTGCCGACTCCGTCGCTCATCGTTACGATGCTTGACGTACCATTCGATTGATTCCCGGTCTGAGCTTTCGCCGGAGGGACGATGATGCTCCATATCAACAGTAGAAGGGCCGTCAGTAGGAATTGCGTGCCTCGGTTTCGACTCGTCGCGTTGAACGTAAACATGGAAGTATCTCCTTAAAGTGAGCGTACCGCTTCTGCGCAGCGGCTCTAGGGCCTCACGCCGTTAATCGCCGGGATGTTATTTGCCCGGACGTTACGCCACGCCGGACGCCACGCCGGGATTCCAACTCGAAGACGATACGGGATTTCCGGGAAAAGCGCTATGTACCTCTGGAGTAACCGCAGTACGCCTTCAGGATTCCTGCCGGCAGCCGTTGGTGACCGGACATGCTCCCTCCGACCCTCGTCCGTGCTGCGTCATCGGCGCAGACCCCGCCGCGGTCCGGCCGCATCCTTCGCCAAAAAACGATGTCTCCTCTGCGCCGCGATCTGTTATTCTCGCATACCTCGTCTTTGACTATTTCCCGGTATCCGCGGCCGCGCAAACGCGCTTTCTGGACTGCGTCTCGAGAACCGGCCGATCGGCGACCTTGATTCTGGCGACGGACGCCTCACCCTCTCTCGACGGTCGGCCGCTGACGGAGGGAAGTGAGATCGCCGTGTTCAGCCGTTCCGATATTTGTGCCGGCGTGGGCATCTGGCGCGAGACGAACCTGGCCATCACCGTGTGGGGAGACGATTCCCAGACTCTGGAGGTTGACGGCGCCGCCGAGGGCGATCTCCTGCTTTTCGTCTCTGGGATCCCGTGCTGGAGGAAAAGTACGACGCCGCCAACGCGAGGATCGTAGTCACGTTTGACACCACGCGTGCCTATTATGCGCGCGACGATCGGTTTGAGGAGGGAGCCATCATCCGTCTGAGCTCTCTGAGAGTCGAGTCGTCCGACTCGTCGCGTAACGCATCACGGCTTTCCGCCGTAGCCGGCTTACCGGCCGAGGAGGCCATGGACGCGTCCCCGGATGCACTGAACGTGTCGGGGGACTCGGGAAGCGGCCGACAGATATCCCCATCGAAGTGACCTTCGATTCGAGTTACCCCAATCCGGCCCTGAACGTCTTAGCGTTCGAGTTCGGCCTCCCGGAGACGGCTGACGTTAGGATGGAAGCATTCGATATGCTCGGTCGCCGGGGTTCTCCGCGGGGCGCCATGTCGCCCACTGGAAGATCCCGGATATTCCGAGCGGGTCCTACGCCGTCCGACTGAAAGCCGGTGAGGCGACACGGATGCGAATCGTTCAGGTTTTGTAGCCGGCCGGGCCGCGATTAGCCCACCTGGGCCAATAATTCTGCGCGTCCATTGAGCGCGCGGCGTAGGCCTTCTGCGAAGGATTCCTCGGTCAAAGGCTTGCACAGGGAATAGTCAGTACGGGCTCTTTTGCGCGACCCGTCTGCGCCGCGCGAGTTTACGTTGAGTATCGACGTTTCTCTCGATCGTGCAAGTCGCTCGATCAGCTCTCTGAGCTCCACTTCGTCGTCCCGGTTCTGCATGTCGAGCGAAGCCACGACGAGCGTGAACCTTCGCTTCTTCAGCAGCGACAGGGCCAGTCGTGAAAAGTACGAGTGGTGTACGTCAAATTCCTTGCCGATCTGCGCGTGGACGAGCCGGTGAACGTCGGCATCACGATCGATGACGAGAACGGTGGGCTTTCCCTTTTGCAGGGGCCTGATGCGGTGGGTATGCATGACGGCGAGAGATTGGAGTAGATGTCATCAACTTTAGGATTGCTAACGAACCCCGCGCACTCTTCCAACAATTGCCCAATAAATTCCCTTCCGTACGTTCTCGGTATCTCTTGATGTGATGCGTCGGTCCGATGTTTGGTTAAAACGCCCGTCATAATCGGCTCATTGGGCCGTGCAGCTTTGGCGCAATCCCAACCCGAAGTGCACGTTTTCCGACGCACAGGTATTGCAATGCCCGATCGCACCGGAAGAAGCCTACGATGATGCGGGAGGGACCGTCAATCCCGTATCGGCTCTTTACGTGCCGGCGCACGCAGGTGCCGCCCACGGCTCTCGGCCGAGGGCCGGGGCGGGAGCGCCAATCGATCCGAATGCAGCACGTAGCGGTCGGCCGAACGCGGACGCGTGAGCTCTCGAGCTATTACGAAGCCGGCTAAGCCTCCCAGGACACCGCCGAGAAGGGTCGATTGGATTCTGTTCGGCGTGATCGTGCAGTCAGGTTCGTTGACGTCACAGCTCCAGATGTCCTTCAGCGCCGTTTCGTAGAACACGATGCCGAGCCCCGCGCCGATCCCCGCCCCGGCGGCGACGGCCAGAACGGTTGTCCGCGTTCGCCTTTTGTCGGGCGAGGCGGAACGCTCATCGAAGAAGGTCCACTCGACGGCGGCGCGAGGCTGAGCCGGAATTCGCGCGATCAAACGTTCCCCGGCTTCCGGAGGTTGCGGAGAGCTGCGAACCTGTGAGAACGCATTCGAGAGAGGAATCAGGCACGCGATCACGATCAGCGAGCAGGACGTAGCGAGGCGCGGAAATCTCATTGCTGAAGGCAAGAATTTTCGATGATTGGGGCGCGTGCTTACGCTATCGGACGGGCAGTTGCTCCTAAAGCGCATCCCCACGCGGTCAGACGCCGATAGATAAGCCTGGCACAACACGAGAGCCTACACCCCCTCCATCTTGCCTCCGTCGATCGCATTCGGGTGAAATCCTTTTGGCGATGCTGGATTTGAGACCGAATCTGTGTTCGCCGCCTGATCTGTGAAAATCTCGGATGTCCCTGCCCTGAATCCTCCTTTGACGTCGGTTATGACTATACCTTGATGCCTGGAGGCTCCCTGGCCGGAGATTTTTCGGTCGAGATCCTGCTGGACGGTGAGCGTGCCGCGATTGAGTCCTTCCAGGTAGAGTAGCAGGGACGCTCGGAACGCGACCTCCCATAAACTCCTCGCCCAACGGGGCGCGGCAATTCGGCACCTCCCTTGATCCTACCACAACATTATCAATCAGAGAGACTTAACCATGTCCGTCGCCAAAGTCACTGAAATCAGCTCGACGTCGACCAAGAGCTTCGAGGACGCGATCGAGCAGGGGATCGCGCGAGCCAGCCAGACCATACGCAACGTTCGAAGCGCCTGGATCAAGGAGCAGCACGTCCGAATCGATCAGGGCCGTCTCACGGAGTACCAGGTGAACATGATGGTGACGTTCGTCCTCGACGATTGAAGCACCCGCTCAATCGTTTCGAAACGCCCGTGTCGGTCGACGGCAGAACC
>DATKEJ010000159.1:0-2394 GCA_035512315.1 Rhodothermales bacterium
CAAATGGACGATGAGTCTTTTCGCCGTAGTGAGCGTCATTCTCTTCCTGATCACCTTTGCAAGCACCAAGGAGCGCGTCAAGGCCCCTGCGGCCGGGCGCTCCTCCATCAAACGAGACGCACTCGACCTCCTCGAGAATAAGCCCTGGGTGATCCTCTTCTGCGTAGGCGTTCTCTTTGTGACCTTTACGACTTTCAGGGGTGGCGCAACGCTCTATTACTTCAAGTATTACATTAACAATACGGGAATCGCTGCAGCGTTCATGGTGGTCGGTCTTCTGGCATCCATGTTGGGCGCTGGGATAACGGGACCTCTGACGGCCAGATGGGGCAAGCGGACGGTTATGAACGCGTGTATCCTCATTGGAATCGTCAGCAGCGCGTGGTTGTTCTTGATCGGTCCCAGTGGCCTTACGATGATATTCGTCCTCAGCGCGATCGCCGAGTTTTCGACGGGACCAATCGTCGCACTCTTCTTCGCCATGCTGGCCGACGCAGCGGATTATTCGGAATGGAAGACCCGCCGGCGGGCAACCGCTCTGGTCTTTTCTGCAGGGACGCTGTCCATGAAATTCGGGTCAGCGGTGGCTGCGTCGATTTCGGGCTGGATGCTGGCCTGGTTCGGCTACGTCGCCAACGTCGAACAGGCCGCCGGCGCGCTTCTCGGGATTCGGCTCCTGTTCAGTCTCATCCCGGCCGGCGTGGGCGTCCTCCTTTTTATAGTATTTCAGTTCTACAAGTTGGACGAATCACAGATGTCGCGCATCGAGGTGGATTTGAAGACGCGAAGATGATATAGCTCCCATCTGCCATCTGCCATCTGCCATTCTCCATCACAGCTCATCCGATCCGGCATCCTGTAATCGTTCCTCGAGCCCGTCCATGCGCTCTCGAATGTCCCATGGGACGCCGGAACTCGGTCTGCGTAGTCCGGCCCGATAGATTTCGAGGGCTTCGAGATAGGACCGGCGAGCCTCTGCGATTCTACCCGATGCGATCAGGGAGTCTCCTTTGACGGTCAGAATCCAGGCCACGTCGTAGGCGAATGGCATGAGTTCGCCGCTCGCGTCAACGCACAATTGGAAAAGAGAGACCGGACTCGACGATTTCGGTTCTAAACTCCCCGACAGTTCGTCCAGTGCGGCGTCGAGCTCCTTTAAGGCCTCGGCTTCGCGGCTTTCGGCGCGAAGAGTTGCTGCTCGTGCGATCGCCTGCGAGAGCATGTTGATTTGCCGCATAATGTGATCGCGTTCGAACATGACGGTCTTCGCTATTCCTTATGAAACCAATTGAGTAGTTTACCTGCTACTCAGGGAGCCGTGTGAGGCGCGGCCCGCGTCAACACATCTCAAGCATAAGGTACCGGTTTGGAGGAACGTCAGATCAGTTCATCCGTCTCGCGCAGGGCCGTCAACGTCCAGGACACGCTGTCGACCGTCGATGCGATCGGTCGTCTTTTGACAGATGCCGCATTCGATTTGAATCCACTCCTCAACGAGGTTGTGCGGCTCGCGGCACAGGAGATGGGTCTGAGGGCGAGTGCACTCAGGCTTATCGATGAGGAATCGGGGGAGCTCGTCCTTCGCGCGGTACACGGATTGAGTGAGCGATTTCTCTCGGAAGGACCTCGCTTCGACAACCAGAGTCGTTTCCAACGCTTCATCGCCAATGGGGGCATTTTGAAGGTGGCCGACGTCAGAGAGGAGCCCGACCTGAACTTCTCGGAGGCCGCCCTGGCGGAAGGTATCTGCTCGATGCTGGCGGTCGGCCTGTACAAGGACGGCGACCTGGTGGGGGCCCTCTCGGTCTACACGTCTGAGTTTCACGATTTCACGGATGCTGAGATCCAGAATCTGGGCGTGATCGCCAACCAGGTGTCGATTGCGATCAAGATCGCCCGTCTTCACGAAGCGGAGGCGGAAAAGGATCGGCTTCAGAGAGAGCTCGTCCTCGCCGCGGAAATCCAGAAGAAGGTGATGCCGTCGGCGGCCCCGAACATTCCTGGATTCGAAATCGCGTCGCTTTATGAACCGTGGGAAGAGATCGGAGGCGATTTTTTCGACTTCATCTCGCTGCCGCACGGCAATCTCGGGATAGCGGTCGGGGACGTGAGCGGCAAAGGGATTTGGGCGGCCCTTCTGATGTTCGTCGTTCGTACGGCTTTGCGCGCCCACGCGGATTACGAATATGCGATGCGGGAGATTATGTCGCGCGTCAACAAGCTGCTACACGACGATACCGAGGCGGAGCAGTTTGCGACTCTCGTGTACGGCGTGTTGAACGTGCCCGACCGTGTGTTCACGTACGTCAACGCCTCCCATCCACCCCCGCTGCTCGTCCGCGACGGTCGCATGCACCCACTCGAAACGGGCGGTCTTCCGGTGGGTATCCTGCC
>DATKEJ010000160.1:0-4613 GCA_035512315.1 Rhodothermales bacterium
AGTCCCGGAAATATCTGCGGAATACGCTCTGGCAGTTGCAGAAGAAATTCTCGGACCACATGGGCGACGACGCCGTCAATTTCCTGGTGGTCGACTCCCGGTCGATCACGATCGACCCATCGTTTCCCGTCTGGACCGACATCGGGGAGTTTGAGTCAAGTTATGAGTTCAGCCGCGACGTTGACGGCGCCGAGTTGACCGACGAGCAGGCGACGAGACTTCGCCAGGCGGTTGATTTGTTCACCGCCCCGTTTCTCGAGGGGTGGTTTTACGACTGGTGTCTCGTCTACAGAGAGCGAACCCAACACCTGGTCCTTCTCATGCTGGACAAGCTCATGCACCGGGCCGTCCTTAAAGAGGAGTACGAGTCGGGAATACTTTATGGAGAGCGCATCCTCTCCTATGATCGTGCGCGAGAGGTGACGCACCGAAATCTCATGAAGATGTTCTACTTCTCCGGAGACCGGACGAGCGCGCTTCGACAGTACCAGCTTTGTGAGACGATACTGAGACATGAACTCGATATCGAGCCCTCCGAGCTCACGCGACAGGTCTACGATTCCATTAGGAACGATTCACTCGAAAAGGGGCGACCGCATGCCGGCCAATAAAATTAGGACGGAAGAAAGACGGAACTTTGACAGTTTTGAGACGCATGGCGAATAGATTCACGAGCCGATATTATCATGGGTCGGAGTCTTCTCGTGGACAACTACTTACACGTTGCGCTACTCGGTCGATTCGAGGTGCTGTGGGATGGCCGGCCCGTGGCCGGATTCGAGCACGCGAAGGCAAGGGAGCTTTTCAGCTATCTCCTGCTGCACAGAGACAAGCCCAATTCGAGGGAAATCGTCGCGAGCTATCTCTGGGGCGGTTACTACACGACGAAGGTATCGAAGAAGTATCTTCGCAAGGCACTGTGGCAGCTGAACGAGTGCATGAGCCATTGTTCAGATGACATCCGTCACAATCTCGTCGTCGCTGACGCGCACTGGATCGAGCTCAAATCGATCGATTCTCTGTGGCTTGACGTGGCTTTCATCGAGGAGGCCTACGCAGCCGTGCGTGGAGTCCCGGGTGAGCAGATTGACGTCGAAACGGCCTGCGTTCTAAAGCGGGTCGTGGATCTGTACCGAGGCGATCTTCTGGAGGGTGAGGACCAGGAATGGTTGTTCCACGATCGCGTCCAATATCGTCAGGTCGTGATGATTCTTCTCGACAAGCTGATGGACCACACGATGGCCAAAGGCGAGTTCGAGTCGACGCTCGAATTCGGCGAGCGCATTCTACGCCAGGACTCGGCGCGCGAGTTGACCCACCTGAAGCTGATGCGGGCCTATTACGCCCTGGGAGACCGGACTGCCGCAATCCGACAATACAACCGGTATTGCGAGATCCTGCGTGAAGAGCTGGACGTGAGGCCGTCACACGAGGCGGTTGCGCTCATCGAGCAGATCAGAACCGACGAAGTCACAGAGTTGTGCTTGGTGCAAGATGGAAATCGTGACCGTGCGGGTCGAGAGCCGATGGAACCCGGGGCGGTGGACTCGAGCGTGTCCGTTTGCGCCCCGGTTTGACGGCAGACGAAAGAGATCGCTTCAGCCGGCTCGTCGTTGGCTGCTGAACGCACCCAATCGTTCCCATGATAATCACGGTGGGGAAGCCGTGGTGTTGACCCGGCTCCCGACGCATATTCAGATTCGATCACGACTCAAGGACGAAAAAAAGAACGCCCGAGAGACGCCACGGAGTAGATCTTGAGGACGACACACGACTAACATCCATTTGTTACGTGTCGTCCTCCGCGAACCACTCGCCGCACGGCGAAGCTGCCGATTCCAGAACTCGGCGGCGCGGGGCTGCGTGGAGGTTTAATCTGCCTCCGAATACCGCAGGCTCCCCCGTGGCGGCAGTCAGGGTCTCCCGTCGTTTCGAGGCTATGGACGGGAGACCCCGTTTTCATCCACCCAAAGGCTCGGACGCACGGTCGCGGCGCCAAACAGACAGAGAACGCTGAAAGAGATGCGGAAAGAACCCCAATTGGGACGTCCGCCGCGTAGTCTGGTCCTTGT
Source organism: Rhodothermales bacterium (assembly GCA_035512315.1). GTDB lineage: Bacteria > Bacteroidota > Rhodothermia > Rhodothermales > DATKEJ01 > DATKEJ01. The sequence continues at coordinate 2,073 of DATKEJ010000160.1, forward strand.
TATGCATACGCTGATAGAACGAAGCAAAAGCCCGCTTGAAGTGAATACCCGAACTAAAGAACGCCTTTCGTTCGTCGTCAGAGTCTGGTTTGAGCCTACCGCGATCTCCGGATCTGACGGCGAATGGAGGGGCAGGATAACAGACGCGGAAAGCCTCGAGAGCCGAAGCTTTCGAAGTCTGACCGACGTAACGACGTTCATCGCCCGCCGAGCCGTGGTTGCCGATCGGCCAGGCTGGAGTACGGACGACGAAATTGTGTCATCCGACGCCCTTGATACGCCGACCGATCGCCTGTAAGCCGATTCCCTGACGCAGGAAGAACAGGCCGGCTGATGTATCCGGAACGCTCCAGGATACGCCCCTCCCGTACACTTCGATCGTCAACCTTGTGTTGCAGTGCGGAGACCCGGCATCCCGAAGGGAATCAGCACGCTCGGGTTGCCTGATACGATCCGCGAAACGAGATGGAACGGATTCCGACCGCAGGCCATCTCGCGAAGGGACAGCGACCTATCTAGAGTCGAAACACCGGAGCTTGAGATGGGAGAATACGCACTGATTTTCGCGACGTCGATATTCGTTGCGTCGAGCCTCGTCATCACAGAGTCATTCACCCCTTCGAACTACTGTAGTCGTCCGAAAGGACTAGCTCCATTTCCGTCCTTTTGGCCCATTGGGACTTACTCGGATTCGCGCGATCATCTCCGGAGACGGGGGCTCCATTGCCCGATTGCGTCTACTGTGAGACGCGACGATGGGAGCCCGATTCCGCTCCCGATTGGCGGAAATGCCGGTGTGGTAGACGCCCCATTAGGTTGCCGTGATGTGACTGAGAGGGCGGAGCTGCATCCGGAGATACCGGTCATGTCGAGAGGGTGTACAGATCGCGTTACATACGGCCACGCAATGAGCAGGCGCGCAGTACGTTGGCGCGCAACGCCTCGCCGGATGGCTTTCAATTCGTCTACTTCGTCATGGGGCGGCATGGGTTTGTCTCCAGCGAAGACGAACGACGAGCGCCCGATGATCCGATACGCCGGTTGGGACTCGGATCACATCGGCCGTTACCGTCTCGAGCTCGCGACTGATCAGCACGAAATCGATCCGCCAGAGTGGAAATCCGGAGTAATAAGTCGCTCCCCAGCCGCTTCCGGCCGCAAGCCACGCGTCCTGCAATCGACTCGAAAGATGCCGGTAGGCCCAGTTGTTCGGGGTGCAGTTGAAGTCCCCGCTGACGATTACCGGATCCACTTCACGCTCGACCAGGGCACGTATCTCAACCGCCTCCCACGATCGCCGAATGAAACCCGACTTCATTTCACTCAGGTACGCAGCGATGGTTGTCGGGCTGAAACGCGGACGTCCATGAATGCTCCTCCAGGGCTTGCTGGTGCCGTACGTGGCCAGGTGGATGTTGTAGTGCACAATCTTTCGACCCTGCCACGGAAATTCAGTCCGGACAAATCGGAGGGGGACCTGCAGTGGTTCGGCGGGGTACTCGATTTCAATTTGCCGCTGCTTTTGAATCGGAATGCGCGCAAGGACGGGGTCATACCATGCGGGCATCATGCCGCCGGCGTCTTCGGGCAAGGGCATCATGCGGTAGCCCAGCGAGTCGATCAATATCCTGAACTTTGCGTTTCGCGTAGAGCGGTATTTCCCCGTATCCAGGCCGAGCACGATGCCCTCCTGGATGCCGATCAGATGAGGATCCAGGCGCTCGACGATCCCCGAGAGTTTTTCGGAGGCCGGGATCGCGCGCTCCAGCATTGCGGACGGAAGATTCTGCGTCATAATGATCAGGTCCTCTTCATCAGGAGACGACCCGCCGAACCAGGATGCCGGGTGAACGAAGCGCACGACTATCAATACCAGGGCGAGTCCGTGAGCAATCGTTTCGGTGCGGACAAATCGTCGCCGCATCAGCACGGGAACGGAAAGGAGCACGAGGGCGAGGCTTGTGAACGGAAGCCCGATCGCCGCTATGCCCGTCCACCAGAAATAGCGCGGCGGCAGATACGGACACAGGTAACCGGCAGCAAATGCGCTGAGCATCGTCACTTCCACGAACAGGAAAATCTGACTCTGCCTTCTATCTATTGCCATTCTTGCACAGCGCGTCCTGCGATTATGGACTGTTATCTAAGTTCATGGTCACGCCGGCATGCAAGCGCGTCGCGCTCGCAAGGTAATGCAGACCAAGTAATGTCTCTGTAGCTATGAGGGAGGCGCTGTAGCCTCATATCACTCGAGCTCGCCGAAACCACTCCGGTATGTTTGATCGATCCCAAGCCTGGAGGATTTTCTGTACCCGTTCCCGCGCGGAGAAGCGCGTGGAAGAGTCACTGGAGCGGCAAGCGGTCGAGGTGTTCCTTCCGAAATATGCGGAGGTACACCAGTGGAAAGACCGGAAGAAACAAGTCGTTCTACCACTATTTCCAGGATACATCTTTGCGCACGACAACGAGCGAGAGCGTCTTGACGTGCTCAGGGTCGACGGAGTCGTGCGCACCTTAACAATGGATGGGCAGCTCTGCACC
>DATKEJ010000161.1:0-8340 GCA_035512315.1 Rhodothermales bacterium
GCCAAGATCGGCCCCGTCTGGATGTACTTTGTCGGCCTTTGTTTCTACCTTACGGCCGCGGTGTTTACAGGAGTTCGGATCTGGACCGGCTCGCGAAATGACTGGCTGAGACGCGGGATCGCGCTCTGCCTTGTTGCGGGACTTCCATTTCTGGGCGCCGCTTTCATTGCATCTCAAAGTCAGGCGACGCATCGACTCGCCGTCGTCATCGATCTGCAGGCCGACTTGAGGGAAACGCCGTCAGACGAGGCCGAGGCCGGAACGCGCGTATACGAGGGTTTGATCGTCGATTTGCTGGAGAGACGAGATGAATGGGTTCACGTCGGGCTCCCCGACGGTACTACCGGCTGGATAGCGGATGATGTCATCGAAGAAGTCTGAGCGCATCGAGCGGAACAACACGCTGATCGATCCCTCAGGCCGGTTGCCGACGGGTCGCCTCGGGTCGCAGATCGATCCCCATTCACTCGTCAGTCACCAGGCCGGCTGGATTGAAGTCGTGTGCGGCCCCATGTTCTCTGGAAAGACCGAGGAGCTGATCCGCCGCCTCCGAAGAGCCCAGATAGCACGGCAGCGTGTCGAGATTTTCAAGCCTACGATCGATGCCCGCTACTCTCACGATGCCGTCGTCTCACACAATGAAACGGCGCTGAAATCGGTAGCCGTCGATACGGCCGAGCAGATCCTGTTGCTCGCCGGTTCGGCGCGGGTCGTCGGCATCGACGAGGCGCAGTTCTTCGGACTCGAGCTCCTTCCCGTCGTCCAGATGCTGGCGCAGCAGGGGCGGCGCGTGGTTATTGCGGGACTCGACCTCGACTATCGAGGCGTTCCGTTCGAGCCGGTGCCCCAGCTCATGGCCGTAGCCGAGTACGTGACGAAACTGCACGCGGTTTGCATGGTCTGCGGTGGACCGGCGATCTTTTCGCAGCGGCTCGTGAAGGAAGGAAGGCGGGTTCTAGTGGGCACGAAAGCCGCCTACGAGCCCCGATGCCGGAACTGTTTCGTGTATCCCGTCGAGGCGAAACCGAAGCGGAAGCCGGCGCAGAAAACAGGCGTGAAGCCGACGACGAGGGAGACAAAACGAGCATCCGCCAGAAACAAACCGTAACGTCGTGACGCGTCCCGCCTGGCATGGGATCATAGCCACGCGCTCCGTGGTTGCAAACATACCTCTGACATTCCTCTCATCCGGGCCCAACTGAAAGTCCGAAACGCAAAACATGGCCGGCGACAGATTCTTAGTATCCGCTCGTAAGTACCGACCGCAGACATTCTCCGAACTGGTAAGCCAGGAGCACGTAGCCGAGACGCTGCGAAACGCTCTCCGGCTGGAGCGCGTTGCCCATGCTTATCTGTTCTGCGGCCCCCGCGGCGTCGGCAAAACCTCGGCAGCCCGCATCCTCGCCAAAGCGATCAACTGCGAAACGCCGCCGGACCAGAGGGACTGCATGGATCCGTGCCGGACGTGCAACTCCTGTCGGACCTTCGAGGAAGGACGAAGCTTGAACGTAATCGAGATCGACGCAGCCTCGAACAATGGGGTCGACGACATCCGCGCGCTTCGCGAGGCCGTCCGCATCCCGCCGCAGACCGGCTCGAAGAAAGTCTATATCATCGACGAGGTCCACATGCTCTCCAAGCAGGCATTCAATGCGCTGCTGAAGACGCTCGAGGAACCTCCGCCCTTCATCCAATTCATCTTTGCGACTACCGAGCCGCACAAGCTGCTGCCTACGGTGCAGTCCCGCTGCCAGCGTTTCGATTTCCGCCGGATATCGGTGCCCGCCATCGTCGAGCATCTTCAGGTGATTTGCGAAGAGGAAGGAATCGACGCTGACGAGGCCTCGCTGCGCCTGATCGCCCGCAAAGGCGACGGCGCAATGCGCGACGCCCTTTCGACGTTCGATCAGGCCGTCATCCTCGGCGGGAGGAAGCTGATCTACGACGAGATCGTCGCAGCCCTCGGGGCCGTCAACATCGACACGTATTTCGAAACTACCGAGCTGATTGCAAGAAAGGACAGGGCAGGGGTGCTGGACCTCGTGGAAAGGCTGGCCTCGAAAGGGACCGATTTCGACGAGTTCATGTCCGGACTGACCGACCATCTTCGCGACCTCCTGATCGCCGTCACGACGCGCGACACCGCCCTGATCGAAGCCGACAAGGGCACGCTCACGCGGTATGCCGAGCAGGGCCGATCCTTCACCGAGCCCGACTTGCTACGGCAGATCATCGTCGTAAACGAGGGCCAGGAGGCGATGAAACGGGCTGTCAAGCCGCGACTTCGGCTCGAGCTGACGCTGCTGAAAATGGCTTCGATCGAGGCGGCGGCCGACCTCCAGTCGATTCTCCGCCGGCTGGAATCGGTCGAAGGTTCCGGCCCCACCGCTCCCGTGAAGCCCCAGAAATCCGCCGCCGTCGCCACGACTTCGCCGGCGACCTCTGTCCCCGCACCGCCCCGCCATGAACCAGCCGCCTCCTTGCCGGAGGGTTCGGCCCAGGCGGAAACTCGCCGGCCGCCACAATCCGACACAAACGACCGTCCGCCGGCCGAGACGACGACACCCGCGATCGCCCCTGTCATCGAAGCAACTCCACCGGTCGGTGATGCCGCCCCGCCGAGCGGGCCGACCCCGGGCGAGCGCGGAGCCGGCCAGTCTATCTTCGGAGCCCCCGCGCTGAAGGCAGTAAGACCCAAACGCGAGCAGCCGAAGCCACGACCGGCCGAGACGTCGGGAGACGCTTCCGCGGAGCCGGGATCGGTGGAGATGACGTCGCTCGAGTTGTCGTGGAACGATTATGTCAAGGACGTCGCGTCGCACCGAATCCACGTCGGCGCGCTGCTCCAGCACGCAAAACCGTCGGGGATCGACGGGGAAACCGTAAGAATCGCGGTGCCCGACGAATTCCACGAGCGCATGCTTGGGCGAGAGTCCGACTATTTGTCCGAACGGCTTCGAAGCGTCATGTCGGTCGAGGCCGGCCTGTCCATGCGCTTTTTCGTCTCCAAAGAGTTCGCCGTGGAGCCGGAGGAAGCGGAAATTGATCCGCTCGAGCGCGTAAAGAAGCTGCGCCAGGAGAATCCCATTATCAGGGCGCTCTTCGACGAGTTTGGCGGAGAGTTGGTCTGGTAAAACGAACGAAATCCGGAGTCCCATGAACGATATGAATATGGCCGACCTGTTCGGCAAAATGGCGGAAATGCAGCAGCGCGTGGCAGAGGTGCAGGAAGCCCTCGCGAAGCAGACGGTCACTTCCGAGGCCGGCGGCGGGATGGTAACCGTGAAAGCAAACGGCGCCCTGCGCATCATCGGCATCAAGCTCGATCCGTCGGTCGTCGATTCGGAGGACGTCGAGCTCCTCGAAGATCTGGTCGTTGCGGGAGTCAACAAGGCGCTCGAGGACGCGGCTACACTCGCGAAAGAGGAGATGAGTCGGACAGCCGGCAGCATGCTTCCGCCCGGAATGGATCTCTCGAAGCTGGGTCCTTGAATAACCTCTGTTCCCGAGCGTCGCGCCCATGCAGGTCACATCTGAAGCTGTCGAGACCCTCGTCGAGCAGTTCGCCAAGCTGCCCGGGATCGGACGAAAGACCGCGCGCCGTCTGACGGCCTACGTGCTCAAGATGTCGCGTCAGGACGTGGTGCGTCTCGCCGACGCTCTCGTTTCGGCCAAAGACCGGGTGAAACTCTGTTCGGTCTGCTTCAACGTCGCCGACGACGATCCGTGCGCGATCTGTTCCTCCAGCAGGCGCAATCATGAAATCATTTGCGTCGTCGAGGAGCCGTCCGACCTGATGGCCGTCGAGCGGACGAACGAGTACCAGGGCGTTTACCACGTTCTCGGCGGCGTCATTTCGCCGCTCGACGGCATCGGCCCCGAAGACCTGAAGATCCGAGAGCTCGTGGCCCGCATCTCAGGTGCGGGTGAAGGGCCTCAGGTACGCGAGGTCATTCTGGCGGTGAACCCGAACGTCGAAGGAGACACGACGGCGTATTACATCGGCCAGCTTCTCCAGCCGTTCGGGGTTCGCATCACGCGACTCGCTCACGGCATTCCGGTCGGGAGCGATCTGGAGTTTGCCGACGAGGCTACCCTCGGCCGCGCCCTCGAAGGCCGCGTGGGGCTATGAAGCCGCGATAGACTTTGCTGAGTCGCCGGCACGCCATATTCCTGTCCATTCCCATCCTGTTCATTCTGGCAGGATACTTGGTGTACCCGGCGCTGAGGACATTTACCGTGGGGCTCCAGCCCGAACTCCTCGCGTCGTTTTTCAGCAGCTGGCGCTCGTCGAACTTGAGGGCTCTCTGGAACTCGGTCTTCATTTCCGTGACGACGGTCGCGGCCGCAGGCGTCGCGGGTACGGCCCTCGCTTATTCGTTCTACCGGTTCGACTTCCCGCTGAAAAGAGTGCTGGTGCTTCTCGCGGCCGTCCCGCTGGCCCTTCCGCCGCTCGTGGGCGTGCTCGCCTTCCTTTTCCTCTACGGCGAGAGCGGCATCCTTCCGCGCCTGATTCAGGATGTGTTCAACCTCGAACGGGTCCCGTTTTCGTTCGAAGGCCTCTGGGCGGTCTGGCTCGTGCACGTCTATTCGATGTACGTGTACTTCTACCTCCTCGTGATGGCCTCGCTCCGAACGCTTGACCGGAGCAGCCTGGAAGCGTCGGCCGACCTCGGAGCCGCCGGCGGATACACGTTTCGACGCGTCGTCATCCCGCATCTCCGTCCGGCGCTGGTCGCGGCCTCGATCCTCGTCTTCATGATCTCGATGGCGAGCTTCACCGCGCCTCTTTTGTTTGCCGGCACCGAGCACTTCATGACGCTTCAGATCTACAACTACAAGCTCAACGGCGACCTGGCGATGTCGGCGACCGTCTCGAGCGTGCTCACCATCATCTGCCTCCTTTTCCTCGCGCTGCTGGAGGTGAGCAGCGCACGCACCGGCGTCGGCGGAGGACGAAAGGGCCTCTCCCCGCCGCCAAAAATCGCGACCGCCGGAGCCGTCCGGATTGTGGCCGGCGTGCTGTCGGGCGCGTTCGTGCTCTTCGTCGCTCTTCCAATCGCCACCGTCGTGCTCATCTCGTTTGCGAAGGAGGGGTCATGGACATACCAGCTCCTGCCGACCGCCTACACGGTGGAGAATTACCTGGCGCTTTTCATCGACCCCGACGTGCTCGATCCCGTCCTCAACAGCCTGACGATGGCGGCCCTGGCGACGGCCGGCAACCTCGTCTTCGGACTTGCTGCGGCGATCCTGATCGTACATCGCCGGCTGCCGGTCCGCTACCTCGTCAGATTCCTCACCGTACTGCCCTTCGCCATTCCGGGGACGGTCATCGCGGTCAACCTCATCGTGGCGTTCAACGAACCGGGGCTGCTGACGGCAGGATCAGTGCTCGTCGGGAGTTTCTGGATTCTACCGCTCGCCTACTTCATCCGGCACATCCCGCTCATCGTGAGAGCCACGGTCTCCGCGCTGGAGCGATATGACGAGCGGCTTTCGGAGGCCTCGGCCGACCTCGGCGCGGGCAGCCTCCTTACGTTCAGAGCGGTTGTGCTGCCCGTGATCGGGCCGGGCGTCCTTGCCGGCACCCTCTTGACGTTCGTGACGGCCCTCGGCGAGTTCGTATCCTCGATCATGCTCTACGTGTTCGACAACCGCCCGATAAGCGTCGAGATACTGGCGCAGCTCCGGCTGCACGACTTCGGGTCCGCCGCGGCCTACAGCGTGTTCCTCATGGTGCTGATCGGGCTGGCCACAACGGCGGTCAGGCGGGTTAGCGGGGATGCGGGTAGGGGTGTTGCCGTGTGAGGCATCCGTTTCCGTCGACCACACGGCGGTAAACCCGACCGTGCTACATTTGGATCAACCCCGCTGAAGCGGGCTGGGACAGGTTCCCATTCGGCACTTCGACGAGGACGCTACCAGCGTTCCAGGTCGTGGTCGAGATCTCCGCGTTGGTGGTGCAACTCCTGATTCAACACATAGCGAACGACCGTGCCGATTTCCTGTCGCCTGATCGAAAGGCACCGTACTCCGCTTGCCAGGCAAATGGCTCATTCTGGTGTAGACGGTTCATTTTGAAGGAGGCCACACCTTTAACCTGACCGACGAACGTCGCAACAGCGACCGTCGGCGGGAGCGAAACGACCATGTGGACATGGTCTTCGATGCCTCCGACCGCGTGTACGAGAGCGCGTAAGTCGCGCGATTTCTTCTTGATTTCGTTGTACAGCATCGGCCGCACCGATCCCGTCAAAACGGGTGCCCGGTTCTTGGTCGCCCAAACGAGGTGGTAGTGGAGTTGACAGTACGGCATGCTTCGAACCGTTTCTCATATAGACACTTCGGCACGGCAAAGCATAACCTCGGAAACATGACGACAAGCCGCCGGGGTTAGGAGCGGCAAGACGCCTCAGCCCGCTTCAGCGGGGTTCATTCCATGTAGCACGGTGCTTTAGTGTCTGTCCCTCAAGCGGGGGACCATGTCCCGACGGTAACCCCCGCCGCCTACCCGCATCGCCTTTACGACCTCTCCGTTCGACGTTCGACGCTGACATTCGACATTCGACATTCGACATTCGACGCTCGACGCTCGACATTCGACGTTCGACCTCCGACGTTATCTAAGCGTCCCGTACGCCCTCACAACCGCTCCATTCACCGCCTCCCCCGCCGATCCCGCCAAGATCAGGCACAGATTCGCGAGATCCTGGACCGGGATGCCCTTCTCATCCTCCATCCCATCGAACAGAATCTTCGACGGTGCAATCGCATGCGCCGTTACACCGTCGTCGCCGTACTCCTCGGCGATCGCCTCCACGATACGCATGACGCCCGCCTTGGCCGCCGAATACGCCGCCTGCTGCGCGCGCCCCAGGTCTGCTCCCTGCCCCGACGCGAACGCGATCAGTCGCAGCGGATCCTCCACGCCGAGCCGAAGTCGCGACCGCAGTGCCTCCCTGAAAACGAGGAACGTGCTCGTCAGATTCACGTCCATCACAAGTCTCCATCTCTCAACGGAAGTTTCCGCGAGCGGGCGACCGTCCCACATGCCCACCGTGTGGACGACCGCGCGAAGCGCGACGCCGTCTTTCTCGAGCGTCTCGAAAAGACTGGATACCGACCCCTCATCCGTCAAATCAGCCGCGTAACATCGTTCGACGACGGCCCGTGAGGGATCAGAATCAACGCCGAAAACGGCCGCCCCGGATCCACTGAACGTTTCCGTGACGACGCGGCCGAGACGACCCGAAGCGCCTGTGACCAATACGTGCTCCCCTTTGAAGAATCCTTCCATGTGCGGTCAATCGGTGTGTCAAATCGGGCATTTAATTCGGTACTACGACCTCATTGGGTCGATGTGCCCGCAATCGCAGGAACCATGAGACTCGATCGAAATACCAGAGTCACCAACGGCGAACCTGCAGCGCACTCGGCAGTTAGCGTACCGCCCTTCGACTTTCGTTCAGGGCGTTTCAAGAGGCTCGCTCATACGGATTCCCGATGAATGATCAGGTACTGGAGATATAGAGGCGATCTCGCTACGAATCTGAATCGGCGCGATAATTAGGTTCCGGCCTGCGCGCGGTGAGTGAAATTAACGAGTAACCTGATCGACGTTGTCCGGTCGACTGCCCAAGAGCATGACGATGCCCCTTGTGATGTGGATGTGGTTTGTTCGCCTGGGTTGGTGTGCCGTGGTCGTTCTGCTTTCAATGACACCGGCGCTCGCGCAGGTCGTCGGGCCACCCGACAGCACAGTCGCGGGCGTCGACTCAATGTCGGTTTCACCCGATTCCTCCCTGGGGGCCACAGACTCGTTGACGGCCCCTCCCGACTCTCTGACAGGAATCGCTGATTTGCCGGTCGCCCCTCCTGACACGTCGCTTGGGATCTCGGACACTCTCGCGGTTATCTCGGACATTCCGTTCGGTGTAGCCGACTCGCTGGCCGTGCCAATCGACACCTTGTTGGGGTTGCGCGACTCACTGCCGGACTCACTGGCGGCCGACACGACAGGCGCAGACTCGACGCGCTCGTGGCGGCTGGCGGAACGGTATCTCGGATCGCTGGGGCCCGACAGCTATATGGCTTCGCCTTTCCCTCGTCGAAAGCCGGTCCTCCTGCCCAGGCTCGGAAGCTACTGGCGTCATGAGATCAAAATGGATACGACCGGTTCGCGATACATCTCGAAGGAAACGGTCGGTGGACAAAACGTCCGCTTTCCACTCGTTCTCAGTCCGGATGAGTACCGCGCGGCGCGGCTCGAGCGCGATCGCGACGAAGCATTCAGGAATCTGATCGTTCAGCGGGCTGGAAGACGGGGCCAGGGTGGCC